>JBDNIM010000100.1:0-5852 GCA_041688295.1 Bacteroidia bacterium | reverse complement strand
GTTATGCACAAGTGTAAGACAACAACCATTAATTAGAAAAACTTAAATAATGACAATGGCAATTCAACATAAGTTTCATCAGACCAATTTTGGAAACGGTTTCCAAACACATAATGCCATTCTTGATATTATACCCTACAAACCTGAAGTTATGGTAATAGGTACTTTTAACCCTTGCACTCAGAACGCAAATTTTGCCGACTTTTTCTATGGTAGAAACTTTTTTTGGACTGCTTTTAAAAATCTTTTTGTTCACAACGGGGTCATAATTCCAAATAGAAGAATGCCACCAAATGGGGTTCCTCCAGTTATACTCAATCCAACACTACCAGAGATTTTTGAACTTTGCACAAGATTAAAACTGACATTTTCAGACTTAGTATTTGAAGTTTTACATCACAACAATCCAAATTTTCAACCTCTTCAAAATGACAATGTAATTTTTAATGGAGTAGAATATAATTTGATACAAGACGGGAAAAATGGTGTTATTGGCGGACTTCAACAACTTAATGTGTTCGGACAAATAAACTGGAATACACAGAACATAATTGATTACTTATGTTCCAATCCTCAAATCACGACAATTTATTTCACTAGGCGACCTGTAGGTATTTGGGCGGCACAATGGAATTTAATAATTAATCATAAATGCATGAAAGATAGGATAATTACAAATATTTTTACTCCATCGGGTGCTGGGGCACCTGTAAATCGTTCTATGGTTAGATTATTAAACCATTGGGTTCACAATGAGAATTCGCACTTTGGCCAAATTGATAACGATTGGTTGAATAATAACATAGTTAACATAAACAATTTTTAACAATTACAAATATGAGTTTAGTAGAAAAGTATCGTTGGGGTAATAATACAAATATCCCCGCTTCTAACATAGAGATTGATAGCTTATCAACTCTAGAATCAATAAAGCGCAGACAAGGATGGATGATAGCTGCTCAAATAGCTACAGTCGCAGCTATAGCATATCAAACGAAAAAAACTACTGATGCTTTAGAACTTGTGAATGACACACTTGTTTCAATTGAAGATACAATTCAAAACGGGTTTGATTCACTTGAATCAAGCATCGAAAGATTAGAAGCAAACTTAATTGAAAATCTAAATGAGATTAAGTGGTATCTTTTCAATGTAGACCAAAAACTTGATCAACTTATTAATTTAGTTAAATTCTCTGGTGCAACTAAATCCGCAGAATTTAACAAACAAGGATTTATCCTTTATAAAATTGGCAGTTACAAAGAAGCTATTGCTCAACTAGAAAAAAGTTTACAGGAAAACCCACTAAATATTGAGGCATACATTAACTTAGGATTTGTTTACTTGAGATTAGAAAACCTTACAGATTCCATTAAAAATTTTGAATTGGCTTCGAAGATAGTCAAAGAAGATTTTTCTTACTATGAAGGAATTTCTTTTGAAAGACTTAAATCTACGGAAGTTTTTATCCTCGATAATTTAGCGAATTTATACTCTATGCAAGATAAAAATCATCAATCAATTGAATTGATGAATAACATATTGGGCAAGGATATAGACAAAAAAACAGAAATAGTAACAAAATACAAGCTAGCGAAATTTAAGTGCTTAACTAAGGAATACAATGATGCACTGGAAGTGATAAATGAGCTAATCAATAATCAGTACTTAGAGCCAGTTGCATTAGCTGTTGCCAATCCTGAGTTTGCGGATATAAGTCAACGTATTCTAGAAACTTTACAAACAAAATTGGAGTCAGTAAAAAAATCATTTGATGGTATTGCCAATAGCCAATTTGATAAACTCAATAATTTAGATATTGAGGATAATTACAAAAAAGAATTAACTGTATTAATTACAAAATCCATTGATGCAATCCATAATAGTTCAAATTATTCAATACTCCTTACGTCTGACTTTAAGGAATCCTATAATGATTATCTACAGTATATTGATTTGCTCAGTGAAATTAAATTGAAAACAGAATCAGAGTTGATTAAATCAGCACAAGACTCAGTTAAGTTAGAAAGTATTACGCAAGAGAATTCAACTATTGACAGTAATTACAATGATGATGATGAAATAAATGAAATATCACATCGCATATTATTGGGCAAAATAAAATCCAAAGTAAAGGCTGGCTTAGAAATTAAGCTTTTATCATTCAAGAATGCTGAGAAAGTATACGAAAATATTAGCAAAAATTTAGATACTGGTTTGAAAAAGTTGAATTCGATCAGCGATGCTGATATTATAGAATTCATTCATTCAACATTCGACTTATCCAAATTAAGTAATGGTATAATACCTGCATCTATTGATAAAGGTGAAGAAAAAACAACCTTATCAAAAAAGTTAATTGAAGAATACAAAAGAATGGTTGATAAATATAATACGAAGCAAAAAATCGATACTGAATCGTCAAATGAAAATATTGATGATGAAAATTCAGATTCCGAATCAATTGTCATATTAGACATTGGCACCAATAAATTAGCAGTTGTAGTAAAAATAAAGAATGTATTAGGGGTAGACTTAAAAACTGCAAAAAATCTTGCAGATGATGGATTTATAACGGACTTTCCATCTTCTAAACTGCAACAATTAAGAGACGCATTGGAAGAATTAGGAGTTGATTTAAATTAACATACAAAAGTATGAACGCGAATTTAACTAGCATATTAGAATATAAAACTTCAAAAGTAGAAGTTGATAAATTGAAATTTTTAGATGTTCTTAATAAAGAGCTTTTGAAATTTAATTTTGAAGAAGATTATCTAAAAGAAGGCACCCCTACCATTGAAAACGCAAGCGAAGTAACTTTTTATACATGCCTAATTGAAAACTTCACAGATACAAGAAGTATGTCTGAAAGCAATCGCCCAAATAGATCAGGTGTACCAATGGGTAATAAAAGATTTTCGGAGTTTAACATCTGGGACTATAAATTAAGCTACAAAAAGGAATTTAATAATTCTTCGGATAGCCATGATATTACAGAAAGTCATCATGCGATAGGATGCGGCACCTGTAAGCAACAAGGGAAAATAAGATGTTCGAGTTGCAGAGGCGCTGGAGATGTTACTTGTAGTAGTTGTTCTGGGAGAGGTCAGAAACAATGCAGTAATTGCAATGGGAGAGTAGATATTAAGTGTTGGTCCTGTTCTGGAAAAGGAACAAAAGAAACAGGGTACGGAGAAAACAAAAGAACGGAGCGTTGCTCCTCATGTTCAGGCCGTGGCTCAAACAAATGCACAATATGCAGTAACGGATTTATTACTTGCTCAACTTGTAGCGGTAGAGGAAAAGTAACTTGTTATACTTGCAATGGCTCCGGTGAAGTAACTTGTTATCAATGTGATGGCTATAGAACAATGGATCACTACTTTATTGTCACAGCAAGTTTTGTGAATTTGTCACAATCCCTATTTTTAACAAATTCCTATCCAGGGTTTGACCAGAATAAATCTCAAATAAATAATTTTAACATCCAAAATAAAATATTTGATATTTGTGAAAATAAATTTAAACAAGGTTATTTTGAAGAAATAAAAACAAGTCCATTTTACAGTCATATTACATCTTTTTTTGATTTTACAAATAACGAAAGTTCAAAGCTTATTAAATCTAGAATCAACTTCTTTGAAAACAAATATTCAGAAGTTACATTTAGTTTTTATGGCGAAAAATACATTTTATATTTTGACAAAAATTTAGATCAATCTTATTATGGTGGCAAAAAGCCTTCTGATCAATATGAGTTGGATTTATTAAAAAAAGCTATTCAATCATCTGTAAAAAATGAGCTAAGCGTAACTAAGAAAACTATACAAAAATTAGCTAAATATGACTTCATAAGTATTTCCGAAAAAGAAATCATCAGTGCTATTGAGGATACCGAAAATATTTATGAAGCACATAATGAATATAAAAGTAAAAATTACTCATCAGCAGAAAGCACCTTAAGATTGGTAAGTGTCCAGAAAAAAAGTGAACTGGACTATATAAAACTCTTTAAACAACTTAATAAAATATATTTCATAAATACAACAATTTTTGGAATAGTTGGATTTGCTTCGGTTTATTATAAATTATTAGACAAAGACAGTCAATTTACACTTTGGAATATTCTTATTGCCATCGGCATTATAAGTATCTGTTGGTTAGTTAATAGAGCTTCTAGAAGTATACATTGGGCAAGATTGTTTGTATTGGTTCTATTTTCAATACAATTTTCTGGAATAATCTATTTTGAGAATAAAGAGGGCAATAGTATTAGATCACAAAATGCATTAGAAGATACTTATATAAACTTTAAAAATTCCAATTATACGGTTTACAATGGGCAAGATTCAATTATTTTAATTGAGCCAACTGGTGTAGAACGCAGAAATTACTATTTGCCTAAAGGCAAACCATATATACTTGATATTGGTGGTGGCCAGAGAACTAGCGAGAGAATTGCCGAGGGTCAAATGTATTTGGATATTGAACAGCAGGCATTCGAGAGCGCACGAGGAAGCTATCAGGTAACAGTTGCTTTGAAAAGCAATAATAGTGGTTTTCGATTTGATATAATTGCAAATTATGATGATATTATATTTCGAGAAGATGACAATGATGTTGAATTGAGATACACAAAGAATTCAATTGAATATTACAAGTTGAATAATACTTCGACAACATTTATTTCAAAATCTGCATGGGAATCTATTAAAAAAGGTTCAAAAACTATTGAGTCCACAATTGAAAATATTGGTAGTTTGAAAGAACCACAATCTATGGAAGAAGATTACAGTAATTCTGAAAAAACAGACTTAATAGCTTCAGAAATTACGACTTCTGATGCTCGAACTTTATATAATCGTTTTTCGAATGCTATAATTAATGAAAATTTAAATAAGTTATTTGACTGCCTTGCGCCAACATTAACCGTTTGGTACGCTAAAGCGAATATTCAAAGAGAACAAGCTATAGCAGATTGGGAAAGTGAGTATGCATCAAAATGGTCTGTTGTTAGCGACGAGATTAATGATTTAAGCGCGGGAGATCGCACAGGAGAATTTATATATTTTAAAAACTACATTATTAGATCCAAGACAAAACCTGATGACGAAAGAACATATGAAATTTCAGGCTATTTTGTAGTAGATTTCAATGGTCAAATTATTGAAATGAAAGACCTTGAAACAAATAGATTACAGAATAAGTAATATTTTAAAACTATGAAATACAATTATAAAAGCTGGAATTCCTTTTCCACAATTAAGGCACTAATAAAATACGAAGATGATATTTTTATGTGTAGTCGAGTATTCAATAAAAATTGGAAAAATAAAGAATATAATAACGCATTTAAAGACGAACCTTTTAAAACTGAAAGTGTTTGGATAAACAACATGTCGATTGACGGTACTAGACTTTCTGATTTGAATATTGAATATAAAAGAGTGACTCAAAATCTGTATTTAACAATATTCATGGCACTTGGATTATTTGCGTTTAGCCATTTTACAAATAGTTTATTTATGTTTAACGGATTAATATACATTTTGTTAATAGCATGGGGCATTGTTATTTATTTTATAGGACAAACAATATTTTCATTCTCAGTTGAATCAGATGGAAAAAAGTATTCTTTTGATTGTCGATCTATGGGAAACGACCAAGGTTTGGTGAAATTTGTTGAAGAACTGAAAAAAGAAATTGGGTAAACACCAGTGCATAACAGCACCTAAAAAAAATGGCGGGCGAAGTGCGAATACAAACATTTGTGGATCTAATAAACTTTGGTGGGTATAGTCAGTTTAGTGTTCCAAAACCGCCACTTCTTTTAGCTGAAAAACGTTAGC
>JBDNIM010000099.1:0-7035 GCA_041688295.1 Bacteroidia bacterium | reverse complement strand
TTTCATCCAATAACCCAACTTCATCTAAAACCGATTTTCTAAGCATCATAAATGCACCGCTCAATACATCGACTTCATGGGTTTCAAATTCGCTTAAATAACTTAAATGGTATTTTCCAAATATTTTTGATTTTTTAAACAAGCGAGCCAAACCGCTCATTTTGTAAAAAGCAACCGCAGGCGTAGGCAATCCTCTCTTCGATTCTGGCAAAAAAACACCACTTCCATCAATCATTCTGACACCCAGAGCGCCAACTTTTTCATCACTTTCCATGTAATTAAAAGTTTTGGTTAATGTATCTTCGGCTAAAACAGTATCTGGATTCAATAAAAGTACATATTTTCCAATAGATAAATTTATTCCTTGGTTATTCGCTTTGCTAAATCCTACATTGTCTTTATTTTCTATTAATAAAACATCTGAAAACTTTTTTTTCACCATATTGCAAGACCCATCAACAGAATGATTATCTACTACAATAACTTCTACATTTAATTTTGCTATCGATTTTTTGACAGAAATAAGTGTTTGTTCAAGCAGTGCTTGAACATTATAGTTAACGATAATAATAGAAATGTCTTTCAAATAATTGTGCAAATATATCCTTTTATTTTTGCAAATGAAACAAGCAAAAACTAAGTATTTTCAAACATCTTTTTATTAATTTAATTTAAAAAAGCATTCCTAAGTTCAAGTTATAAAATAGTTTTGTGGAGGGTACAGTTGTTGGAATATTTTCTTTTAAAAGCATTTGACTACATGCCGCTTTACATCCAAAGTTTTAATGGCAATCTAATTTAAGCTATTTTTTATGCAAACCTTCCAACCGTGAAATCCTAATATCACAAACGCCCACAAAAAAACAATTACTATTTAGAATAAAAACAACTTCAGTAATTTTTTAAAGAAAAAATCTTTTATTATTGCACTATGAAAATAGTTTCATTTTTTATTCTAACATTTATAAGTTTTACTAGTATGGCACAATCTATTAATTACAAATTTTCAATTAATAACACAAACAATCATTATGCAGAGGTTACTGTATTTATTAAAAATATCAAGGACAATGAGATTTTACTAAAAATGCCCGTTTGGACTCCTGGCAGCTATATGATAAGAGAGTTTGAAAGAAATGTTATTAAAGCGGAAGCAAAAGCAAATGATAAAGCTTTGGATGTTTCTAAAGTTGATAAAAACACTTGGAAAATTGATAATAAGGCAAAAAACGAAAGTATAGAATTCAAATACTGGGTTTATTGTTTTGAACTTGGTATAAGAACAACATATATAGACAACGACAGAGCTTTTATTCTGCCAACAAGCAGTGTTATGTTTGTAGAAAAATATGGAAATATAAAAGGTGAGATTGAGTTTATTTATCCTCCCAATTGGGCACAAATCTCCACAACATTAGAGAAGAAAGCTGCTAATATTTATGTGTTTAGCAACTATGATGATTTGGCTGACTCACCAATCGAAATTGGCAATCATAAGGTTTTAAAATTTGATGTAATGGGTGTGCCGCACGAAGTGGCAATGGTAGGTAGAAACAATTGTGATGAAACTGTTTTTGTGAAAGATTTGAAAAAAGTGTGCGAAACGGCTTACAATGTTTTTAGCGTGCATCCATGCAAAAGTTATTTGTTTATTGTGCACCATGTGGATGAAGGTGGCGGAGGTTTAGAACACGCCAATTCTAATGTTGTGCAAGTGAACAGGTTTGCGTATTCAAACTTGCAGAAATACAAAGCACTTTTAGGACTTTGTCCTCATGAGTATTTTCGTTTATGGAGTGTGAAACGCATTCGTCCGATGGCATTTTGCCCTTTTAACTATAACCAAGAAAATTACACAAACCTACTGTGGGTGGCGGAAGGCATAACCAGTTATTACGATGAATTATTACTTTTAAGAGCCGGTTTTTGGACAAAAGAAGAATATATAAATGCGATGCAAACCAATATTAATAACACAGTTAATAGAATTGGTGGCAGTTTTCAAAGCATGCACGAATCCTCTTTTGATGCTTGGATAAAAGAATACCGACCGAACGAAAATAGCAGCAACGCTGCAATATCTTACTATTTAAAAGGGGGCGTTATTGCCTTATTGTTAGACATAGAATTGATAGCTGCCACAGATGGTAAAAAAAGTTTGGACGATTTGTTAAAATACTTGTATCAAGATTTTTACATCACTAAAAAAAGAGGATTTACGGATGCTGAATTTTATCAAGCAATAAACATTGTGGCTGGCAAAACAATAGATTTTCAATATTGGACCAATATGCCAAACGATGCTAACACTTTAGAAAAAATGAAAGCCATACTCATAAAAGCAGGTATTACATTTGAAAACAAACCTATAAAATTAGTAAACTACACGGGCATAAACATTGAAAACAAAGCTGAAAAAACTTTTGTGAAGTCTATTAATTTAGATGTTCTTGCAATGTTAAATGGATTTAATGCTGGCGATGAAATTATTGCGATTGATGATATTAGGATAAAAAACAACTTTGATGAAGTTATCAAACTTTTACAAACAGAAAAAGAATACAATGTCATTATTTCGAGGGCTGGTTTAATTAAAACCCTAAAGTTGAAATGCACAAACAGTGAAAAAGCATCAGTTAACATTACCATTCCGGAGCAAAACAACTTGGCCAACAAATGGCTTAAAGTGGATTAGTATTTATTTTTAAGTACTCCCTTTTTGAGTTTCTTGTACTCTTTTTTTTAGTTAAACTAGTATACTTAACAAAAACAACTTAGCCATTGGAAAGGCAAGTATTAAAAAGCAAACGGCCAACGGAACCAATGTTTTCCAACTATAGTTTTGCAGAAATATTACCAAAGGCGAAATCATAATTACACTTCTGTATAATGAAATATTCAGACCTAAAGAAAAAGGAATTAGCCAAAAGAAAATTATAATTGAAATAATCAAAATTTTGATGGAAAGTGTCTGCTTTTTTGAAAATAAAAGGAAAGCTACAAAAATAATTGCAGCACAAAACATAAAGATATTTTGAAAATCTATCCAAGCTTCAATTCGATTCATTCTATCCAACATTTGTTTAAAATGAATACCAAATAATTTTATGGGACTTTGCAAATGATGTCCATATTTCTCTTGGGTTAAAAACATGGCATTCCATTTTCCTGTAACCATTTTATCGTAAAAAAGCAAACCTAAAAAACTAAGAATAGAAGGCAAAACACCTTTTATAATTTGATAGAAATTGTCGGCTTTTCTCTCTTGCATCCATTTTAAACCATAATATAAAGTCAGAATTGGTATAATAAAAAAACCACTGCTGTGCGACCAAGTAAGGATAGACGAAAACAGAATTACCAAGCCTATTTTATTCTCTAATATACCTTTAATTACCAACACTAAACTCAGCAAACATAAGGACATGGGGAAATAGGCATGCGCATATATATAGCCGGGCATAATGACGGCAATTAAAAGCAAAAGCAATGATTTGAAATCTATGCTTTTTACAATCATTTTACTTACCACTAGTAAATATGAGAGATAAAAAAAATTGCTCGCCAAATAGGCTGCCATTTTTATTTCGAGATTAAAAACAAATTGCAAAAACCTAATTATAAATGAATAAAGAGGTGCCCAACCTGCATTGCCACACACTTTGTTTGGGTCGTATGAGCAGGGTTCAATACGGTGCCCGTTTTTTACAATATCAAAATAAAGGCCTGTATCCCATTTGCTCCAAATATCTAAATCTAAATAATTATGGACAGAGAGATAAGCAAAAAAATAGACCATTGCCTTAGAAAACAAAAACGCTGCCGTGCCGGCAACTAACCATGGTTTCAATATTTTCTTTTCGGCTGTCAAATGCTTATAATTTGCCTTTTAAAAAATGGCCGGTAAAACTATTTTTTTCTTTCACCAAGTTTTCGGGCGTGCCTTCAAACACAAGGTTGCCGCCTTTTTCGCCCCCAGTTGGCCCTAAGTCTATTACCCAATCTGCATATTTTATAACCTCTGGATTATGTTCTATTATTAAGATGGTGTGTCCCTTTGCTATCAAAGCATCAAATGAATGTAGGAGTTTTTTTATATCATTGAAATGCAGTCCTGTTGTGGGTTCGTCAAAAATAAACAATGTGTGGCTTTCTTTGGTGTTTCCTTTTGAAAGGAAAGTGGCCAGTTTTATTCTTTGCGCCTCGCCTCCGCTTAGTGTATTGCTCGATTGGCCAAGCGCAACATAGCCCAATCCAACGCTTTGCAAAGGCTCTATTTTTGTAGCAATTGCTTTGTCGTCTTTAAAAAACTCCATGGCTTCATCAACCGTTAGTTTCAGTAGGTCGGCTATGTTTTTGTCTTTGTATTTTATTTCTAAAATCTCTTCTTTAAAACGGTTGCCATTGCAGGTTTCGCATGGCAAAATCAAATCGGCCATAAACTGCATTTCTATCGTAACCTCCCCTTCGCCCCTACACTGCTCGCAACGGCCGCCATCCACATTGAAAGAAAAATGAGATGGTTTTAGCTTTCGAGCTTTTGCCAGCGGCAGTTCAGAAAACATTTCTCTAATGCTGTCATACGCTTTTATATAGGTAATTGGGTTGCTTCTGCTCGATTTGCCTATAGGGTTTTGGTCCACCATTTCTATAGATTTCAACAAATGAAAATCGCCTACTATCTTTTCGTGTTTGCCCGTTTTGGAGCCAATATAATTACCCAAAATTTTGCTCAAGGCAGGATACAATACACTTTTAATCAAGGTGGTTTTTCCGCTACCGCTAACCCCCGTAACGCAAGTAATCACATTTAAAGGAATTGTGGCATTCACATTTTTCAGATTATTTTCCCTAGCGCCAACAATCAAAACCTTATTGCTCCATGTTCTACGCTTTTCGGGCAAATCTATTTTCACTCGCCCAGACAGATATTGCCCCGTTAGGCTGGCTTCGCTTTTTAGCAAATTATCAAAATTGCCACTAAAAATCAATTCGCCACCAAAAATACCTGCACCCGGTCCAATATCTATAATCTGATCGGCCGCACGCATAATCTCCTCCTCGTGTTCCACAACAATGACCGTGTTTCCAATATTTTGCAAATCTTTTAAAACAATCAACAAATTTTCAGTATCCTTAGGATGTAAACCAATGCTTGGCTCGTCCAAAATATACATACTGCCCGTTAAACTACTGCCTAAAGAAGTTGCCAAATTAATTCTTTGAGACTCTCCCCCGCTCAAGCTATTGCTCAGCCTGTTCAAACCCAAATAACCTAAGCCCACATTCATCAAAAAATTAAGCCTGTTCTTTATCTCTACAAAAATTCGCTTTCCAATTACACTATCAAACTCTGAAAGCTCAACACCATTAAAATACAGATGCGCCTGTTCCACAGACATCAACAAAATCTCCTGAATACTTGTTTGCGCTGCAAAACCCTCGCTAGCATTGGCCGCCAAAAGCTTCACATAAGAAGCATCCTTGCGCAACTTTGTGCCTTTACATTCATGGCAAATCGTTTTTCCCCTATATCGACTCAGCATCACACGGTATTGAATTTTATAAGACTGCTCCTCCAAAAATTTAAAAAACTGATTAATTCCCTGCACCTTCTTATTTCCATTCCACAACAAATCCACCTCGCCCTCCGTCAAATCATAATAAGCCCTATGAATAGGAAAATTATAATGAATAGCCGACTTAATAAAAGTATCCTTCCACTCGCTCATAACCTCGCCCTTCCAAGGCGCCACACACCCCTCGTATAAGCTCAAGTTCCTATCCGCAATTACCAAATCCTCGTCAATTCCCACCACCATCCCGTATCCCTCACAAGTTTTACAAGCACCAATGGGGTTATTAAAACTCAAAAAATCTTTCGTAGGCAACTCAAAAACCATTCCATCTGCCTCAAACTTATTCGAAAACTCATAATCCATTTCATCCACCCTCACCACACAATAACCTTTGCCCTCCCAATAAGCACTCTCTACAGAATCGGCCGCACGGGTCAAAAAATCCTCATCCGCCCTATCCACAACAAGCCTATCAATCACCAAAAAATACTTTACCTTCGCCCCAAAATCAGCCTTCGAAACCTCGCCAATCTTCCTAACCTCACCTTTAAAAAACAATCGCACAAAACCCTGCTTCAAAAAAGACTGGAGCTGGTCCTCAAACCCAACTTTAGAAAACACCACAGGCGCCAAAATCAATACAGCCTTTCCATCCTCCAAGGTCTCAATAAACTTAGTAACATCCTCAGTTGTATTCCTTTTCACCTCCTTGCCACTAACAGGCGAAATCGTGTGCCCAACCCTTGAAAACAAAAGCTTCAAATAATCATAAATCTCCGTACTCGTAGCCACGGTGCTCCTAGGATTTCTCGTATTCACCTTTTGCTCAATAGCAATCGCAGGCGCCAAACCATCAATAAAATCTACCTCAGGCTTATTCATCCGACCCAAAAACTGACGCGCATAACTGCTCAAACTCTCCACATACCGCCTTTGCCCCTCGGCAAAAAGTGTATCAAACACCAAACTACTCTTTCCACTGCCCGAAACTCCCGTAACAACAGTAAAACTCCCCGACTCAATCACCACATCAATATTCTTCAAATTATGAACCCTCGCCCCCCTTATTACAATATTTTTCTCCCGTTTCAAACTACTCATATCTTATACCGCAAAAGTAATTATTAAAACTCAATTCTCAATTGAAAATTGTAGGACGAAAGTTTTAGAATAGAAAAGATTCACTCCCTAATCCCTATTTCCTAATCCCTGTTTCCTAAATCCTTTTCTTTGGGCGCCATTTCCTCGCCTTTTGGGTTCCGTTGCCTGCGCCAAAAGTACAAACCGCTGAGGCGCAAGCAACCAAGCCTACAGTCTCGGGGCGCTTACATTTTTGATTTTTCTATTTTTCATTTTAGATTTTTCGGAATCCACATCCGTTTGAGCCGCGCTTGTCCCTGCAATTTTTTTCGTGCGTTTGCGAAAAAACACCTCCGCCCCCTGCTTGATGTTGTAA
>JBDNIM010000098.1:0-1682 GCA_041688295.1 Bacteroidia bacterium | reverse complement strand
TGGCGAGAATGAATACAAAAGTAGTTCCGTAATGCTAAAAAATATGGAAACTGGCACACAAGAATTAATTGAGAAACACGACCTATTAATAAAAAACTTAGGATAACTGCAAATACTTGTTTTTAAATATTAAATAAAAAGGTATATTTGCACCCCTTTTTTATGTCGCAAATAAACATAACTTTTCCCGATGGAGTTGTAAGAACTTACCCAAAAGGTTCAACATCCTTAAATATTGCCAAAAGCATTAGCGAGGGTTTGGCCAGAGTTATAATTGCTGCAAAAGTGAACGATAAGGTGACGGAAGTGAGTGCGCCAATCAATGAAGATGCGCGTTTAAACTTTTTGAAATGGGAGGATAGAGAAGGTCAGTCTACTTTTTGGCATTCATCTGCACATTTACTTGCCGAAGCATTAGAAGCTTTGTATCCTGATGTTAAATTTGGAATTGGACCACCTTTAGAGACTGGGTTTTATTACGATGTTGACTTTGGCGAATACAAACTAACAAGTGAAGAGTTTTCTAAAATTGAATCTAAAATGCTTGAATTGGCTAAAAAAGATAGCCCATTTATAAGAAAAGAAGTTTCCAAAGCAGATGCAATTGCTTATTTTACTAAAAAAAATGATCCCTATAAATTAGAGTTGTTAGAAGGCTTGAACGATGGAGAAATATCGATGTATGAGCAAGGCAATTTCATTGATTTGTGCAAAGGTCCACATATTCCACATACTGGATTTATAAAAGCCGTTAAAATTACAGCTTTGGCGGGCGCTTATTGGAGAGGCGATGAAAAAAACAAACAGTTAACAAGAATTTATGGTATTACTTTTCCTAAAAAATCTGAGTTAGATGCCCATTTATTAATTTTAGAGGAAGCGAAAAAAAGAGACCATAGAAAAATAGGCAAAGATTTAGAGTTATTTACATTTTCAGAAAAAGTGGGCGTTGGTTTGCCTTTATGGTTGCCAAAAGGTGCTGCTTTGAGAGAAAAACTAGTTCAATTCATGCAAAAGGCACAAATGGCGGCTGGTTATTTGCCAGTTATCACGCCACACATTGGACACAAAAGTTTGTATGTAACCTCTGGTCATTATGAAAAATATGGAGCAGATTCGTTTCAGCCCATAAAAACACCTAGAGAAGGCGAAGAGTTTTTTTTAAAGCCAATGAATTGTCCTCACCACTGTGAAATTTATAAAGCATCGCCAAAATCTTATAAAGATTTGCCTGTTAGATATGCAGAGTTTGGCACTGTTTATAGATACGAGCAGGCAGGAGAGTTGCATGGATTAACGAGGGTGAGAGGATTTACGCAAGATGATGCCCATCTTTTTGTGCGACCCGACCAAGTGAAAGAAGAGTTTTGTAAGGTTATTGATTTGGTCTTATATGTATTTAATGCCTTGGATTTTAAAGAATTTACTGCACAAATATCGTTAAGAGACCCGAGTAACAAAACAAAATATTTTGGAACAGATGAAAATTGGGAACTTGCCGAAAGTGCAATTATAGAATCTGCTAAAGAAAAAGGGTTAAAAACGGTAGTCGAAATTGGCGAAGCTGCTTTTTATGGACCTAAATTAGATTTTATGGTGAAAGATGCAATTGGCAGAAAATGGCAGTTGGGTACTATTCAAGTTGATTATAATTTGCCCGAAAGATTTGAATTAGAATATAC
>JBDNIM010000097.1:0-1936 GCA_041688295.1 Bacteroidia bacterium | reverse complement strand
TCTTTTTCTTATTTGCAAATGTCTCACTTTCATCTCCAGCACCTAAAAGAAATTGTATCAGTTGCATAAAGCGTTCCTGATTTTGGATGATGCTTTTAAATACTTCTTGTTTACGATTGTCTGGCATATTCAGTATTGGAATACGCATAATAAATTCCTTTTTCTGATTTTTAGTATTATGCTTAATATTCCATTCCAAAAATGGATTTAACTTATATAGAGAAATGTTTGAAAATAAAAACTCGCCTCCCGCCTCAACTTTTTTCAATCCACTATTATAAGCATAAGGAGAAAAATGAAATGTTACATCTTTTGCCTTAAATAAACCATCATCATTCAAAGTTATTTTAATCGTATAAAGATTGGTTTCATCAGTTTCAGCAATACACTCAGCTGTAATACTTCCTGGTTGAATAAGATAGTTCAATAACGCATATTCTTGCGGCCTAAAGTCATATTCATCTGTTGTTTTTGGCTCTCTCTCTTCTCGTTCATACAAATCAAAAACCCTATACTTCTCATCTTTAGTGAGTAGCACATCTAGCATCTTATTAAATCAAATTTTATGAGAATCACCTGAAAGTCCAATAAGAAACTCCTCATTTGTTTCCATTGCCGGTTTGCTGCAATTTGCAGAACCCAAATACCACTGCGTTTTACCTTTGCCATCATTACCAATATATATCTTAGCATGTAAGTTTTGAGGCATGGTTTCATCATTAACTTCATCACTTACTGCCTCTCCTTCGTATTCAGCGCTTTCACCATCTACTATGTATTCAGAAAAGCAATATGTTTTATATTGATCCAATACATCTTTGTGGATTTTATCCAATTCTTCTTTTCTACTTATCAGAATTTTTTTGCCTGAAATATTTGCTGGAAGTTTATTTAGCGTGTCTTTATGAAGAAATGGAGAAATAATAATCAAATCTTTCCAATGTTGATTTTGCAATGGGTTTTTATAGGTATCAAACCCCATTGGATGAAACTTAAAATCTAAAAAGGGTTCGCTTACTAAAAAATCAACAAATGATAGGTCTTTAATAAATGCATCGGAATCTTTAAACTTTCCAGATTTAGTTAGATGAGTTAGATAATCGCCAAGCGGTAAACTTTTGGCAATAGGTTTTGTTCCTACAAAGCCTTCCAAAGAAAAAGCAATATCATAACTTCTATCAAAAGTTAAATTACGACTCAACACCAATACACGATACAAAATTTCTTTTTTTACATTCTTGTATCTGATAACCCAAATTTTGGGGTGAAAAGATTTAAAGTTTGTATCAGGTAAAATTTCAATAACGCTATCTTCAACAAATGTGAGCATTCGATTATACTCAGCAGGTACTTTTATTTTCCCTTTTTGACAGTAGACTGAAATGGTTTCGGAACTCTTTTGAATGGCATCAAAAATATCCAATCGGTCTTCGGTAATTTTACCGTCAAGATTTTTTTTGTAAAATAGTGCTACCGGTATTGAAAGAAGTGTTATAAGGTCGAGCGAATAGGTTGTGGCAACAGCTCTATCAAGCTTAAACCCTTCAGGTGGATTCAGTAGCTTGCCATAATCTAATCTATCGTCTTTAAAATTTAGCATGTTATATTTTATTGGCTATATCTTTAATAATTACCTTGGCATTTCTATAACGAAAATCCATATTTGAAATACCAACCCAGCCTTTATAATAATCATCATGCTCAGCTTTTAATTTTGACCTAGACATTTTATTATCGCTTTCTTGTTTTAAAACCAATCCATCTAATTTTAAGGTATTAAAATCTTTATTTTGAATTAAATCAATCCATTTATTTATAAATACCTCGGTATGTCGTTTTACTTTACTGTGCTCTCTTGTTAAGACCCACATTAAAGTATGATCAAATCTTTGCCAGTCAAAACTTTTCATTTCTGCAACCCAAACTTTCCATAAAT
>JBDNIM010000096.1:0-9267 GCA_041688295.1 Bacteroidia bacterium | reverse complement strand
GATGATTATCAACAAGTAATGGTGGCATTGGATAGTTTTTTGAATGCCTTGCAAGGCAAGTTTGAAACCTTTGATTTAAAAAGTAATGAAACCATTCGTCCACAAAATTTTGAAGGCGAATTGATTGGCGGCAACCTTTCTGTGCTTTTGAGCGGTTTGGGTTCCGTTTCAGACATGGATTGGGCAAATAAGGTGCTGTTTATTGAAGACTTAGATGAGTATTTTTATCACATAGACCGTATGTTTTTAACCCTGAAACGGGCAGGCAAATTAGACAAACTAAAGGCTTTAGTTGTGGGTAGTTTTATCTCTATGAAAGACCACGCCATTCCTTTTGGGCAGGATGTGAAACAGATTATAAAAAACCATTGTGCAGATTATCATTTTCCTATTGTTTTTGATGTGAATGTGGGGCATCATTTAGAAAATTTAACTTTGCCAATGGGCTATGTTGCAAAATATCAAAATGGTTTTCTTACCTTTGACGCCTTGTGAAAGTTGTAATTAAACAAATAACTAAATTTATTATTATTGGATTGTCTGCCGTTGTGGTGGACTTAATAATATACTACACCCTGTCCGAATTTTTGAAGATAAATGTGAATGTAGCCAAAGCTTGCTCGTTTTTAACGGGTACTTTTTATACCTATTATCTTAACAAAAGATGGACTTGGCGCATGGCTGACAGCGGAAACAAAGGCATGCTTTTAACCTTTGTAATGATATACATGGTGTCTTTGGGTCTCAATCTCTTGGTAAATCATTTGTGTTTAACAGGGTTTCCAAAGTTTAATTTTGATTTTGGCATAACAACGGAAACACAATACATTAACTTCCTCTCTTTTAAAGGCAACAAGTTTTTGGCTTTCTTTTTTGCTACCCTTGCCAGTGCCTTTTTAAACTTTTTTGGACAAAAGTTTTTGGTTTTCAAAACTGCTAAAGCTGATTTTGAAGATGTCGTGGATATTTAAGGATTGGGGGGGCTTTGTTTTATATTGAACCCGATTTTTTGACAAACACCTATTATTATTTGGACTTTTGCTGTTTATTACTAATTTAAACCTTGATTTATTTTCTTAATTTTACAATTGTTTTTCTTTACAATTTGACTGTCGCAATAAAAGCACTTTTTTTATTCATAACCTTTGATTGGCTTCAAAGCTAATGATATTAAAGCTTATAGACAATATTATACCAATTCTGACTATACCTAAGGCTATTTTAATAGCAGAAACACTACTGTACTTTCTTTAAAATAAAAGTAAAGTTATCATTCGAATTTAAAGAACATGCAGCTATAATTTTTTCATTTATTTCTGTTACATTATCTGAATTAGAAAGTAGCTCATGAATATCGATACCCTCTTCAACACCATCTGTAAAAAGGATAAAAACATCATTTCTTTGGCATTCTATCTGAGTAATATCCAAAACCGCAGGGTTTACACCATCTACAAAACGGGTAATTTTATTTTTTTGAGGATGCGTCAAAGCTTCTTGGTTAGTTATGATTTTTTTTTCAACTAAGAAATTAACATAAGTGTGGCTGCGGGTTTCAAATATTTTTTGTTTTTCCCTATACACCATCACTTTGCTATCGCCACAATGTGCAATAATTAACTTGTTATTTAACTCAACTATCAAAGCTAAGGTCGTAGAAGCGCCCACAGATTGTTGTTGCATTAAATAGCTAAGCAGTTGTTTTTCAGTTTGTTTTAAAATTATTGAAAGCTGTTCTGCATTTACATTGGGCAACTCGCTAAGCTGTTTGCCCAAAGAATCTGCTACAAAAGTAGCAGCCAAATGCCCATTTATGCTGCCGCCTACACCATCGCACACTATATAAACACCTTGCCCATCAATATACAAAGCATCTTGGTTGTTAGGGCGTTTGCCGAGGTGGGTGTAATAAAAACTTGCTTGCATTTTTTTATGGGCAATCTTGAACACATTCGCCTTTGGTATTTATTGAATACCATTTTCCATTCTTTTTAACTTTAGCTAACCCTCCTGTAAACGGCTGAGCACTATCCCATACTAATCTTCCCCACATCAATTGGCCTTGGGTATTTATGAATCCGTATTTGTTGCCTCTCATTACTATAGCAAATCCTTCTTCAAAACTATAAGCAACATCCCATTCTAATCCTCCCCACATTAATTGGCCTTGGGTATTTATATATCCCCATTTACCATTTATTTTTACTAAAGCAAATCCTTCTTTAAAACTACTAGTATAACCCCATTCTAATCCTCCCCACATCAATTGGCCTTGGGTGTTTATATATCCATATTCTTCCTCTTTTTTTACTTTAGCAAATCCTTCGTTAAAACTACTAGCATCATCCCATTCTAATCCTCCCCACATCAATTGGCCTTGGGTATTTATAAATCCATGTTTGTTGCCTCTTTCTACTAAAGCAAATCCTTTTGAAAAACCCCAAGCATGATCCCATTCTGATCCTCCCCCCATCAATTGGCCTTGGGTATTTATAAATCCATATTTGTTGCCTCTTATTACTATAGCAATTCCTTCTTTAAAATCCCAAGCATGATCCCATTCTGATCCTCCCCCCATCAATTGGCCTTGGGTGTTGATGAATCCATATTTTCCGTCTTTTCCTACTCTTGCAAATCCTTCATTAAACTCCTGAGCATCATCCCATTCTAATCCTCCCCACATCAATTTGCCTTGGGTATTTATAAATCCACTTTTATCATCTCTTATCACTTCAGCAAATCCTTCATTAAACTCCTGAGCATAATCCCATTCTAATCCTCCCCACATCAATTGGCCTTGGGTATTTATAAATCCGTATTTGTTGTCTTTTTTTACTTTAGCAAAATTTTCCGAAAATTTACTTACATAACTATAATTATTCCTCCAATTTGCATTTATTGTTTGTTGGTCTGTTAAACTATCTTTTTGTTTTTGTGTTCTAGCTGATGCATTTTTTATAAAATCAATCCCAATAAAATGAAAGAGCGAATATAAAATTAATCCTAAAGCTACAACTATTGCCGTTCGTTTTATTGTTCTTTTGCTCAAAAAACCGAAAGACCTTCCATTACTTTTAGTCGTTGATTTTACCTTTGCTTGGCTATGATTTGCATTTCTTTTGTTCCCATCCTTCTCCAAACAATTTTCCGTTATGCCTCGCCATTTTTCTGGCAAAATATTCAGCTTTGGTTTTTCTTCCAATATGGCGCTCATTATTTCCTCCAAAGTATTGCCTTGTTCTCGGCTACCAAAAGGCAGAAGATTGGTAAAATATTTATAAATAATAACGCCCAACGCCCAATAATCGTAATTGGTTTGTATCGCTCCGTCTTTTCTTAGTTTTGGGTTAAACAATTCGGGGGCAGCATATTCTATGGTGCTATTGGCAGCGGTGCTGCTTGCTTGGCTTCCACTTTGGCTTTCTAGCACCTCTTTGCTCATACCAAAATCACAAATCTTGGGAATTATGGTGTCGCCTTCATGGTGTAATAAAATATTGGCAGGCTTTAAATCTCGGTGTATTATTTTTATCCAATCGCTCTTTTCGCTGTCCCATCTGCGGGTGTGCAAATAGTCTAATCCATTAATTATGCCATTGATAATGGTATCAGCTTCTTGGGTTTTTTCAGCTAAGCTTTTTTGTTCTATAAAAGTGGCCAAATTGCCACCTGCTATATATTCCATTGCTGCCCATTGTTCAACAACAGGTTCGCCTAGGCTATTGGTGCTTTGGGTTTCAAAATAATCTAGATACTTAACGATATTGGGGTGAGAGAGCGCTTTTGCTCTTTCTATCTCAGCTTTTAGGGTTTCTCTCTCATGAATGTTGCTAACACTAAATTGTTTAAGGGCAACTGTTTTATTATTGATTGTATCCAATGCTTTATAAACCTTTCCAAAACCTCCGCTGTCAATAAAATCTTGTTGCGCATTTATTTGGTATTGTTTGTTTAAAAGCATTCAGCAAATATAGTGGGCATCATTTAAATAATGAAATTTGTTTTTTTGATGTAGAGATGCCTTGACTTTCTTTTACCTCAAGCCCATTTTCTTTCCATTGATACAATTAGTTGCCACACTATTTCTAGTCTTTGCTTAATTCTTCATAATCTAACAAATCTTTGGTTCTGCCAGTAGATTTTTTATTGGTTTTTAAACTGTGAAGGTCTATAATATTCATATCAATACCATCAATTTTATCCACTATTTTTTGGCTGTATGCTTCCTCAAAAGTAATGCCATCCAAGTCTGTGATTAAATCTATTCTGTTTGGGGGCATTCCCAATTGGATGATGATGTCTTTTTGCAAAAAATCTTGTTCGGTGTAGCCTAAATTTGAGCCAATAAAATCTTTTAATGTTTTAACTAATAAAGCCGCATTTTTTGATTCAGCCCAAACCCAAAAGTCAATATATTTAGTAAACCTTGGATAGCCATGATAAGTAACTGCATAACCACCTACTAATAGGTATTGTACTTTATTTTCGTTTAATAATTGTACAAAATCTTTGAAGTCTTGTGCTAGGTTCATATTCTTTTCCGTAATAAGATTTTCTTAACTCTTCAAGAGCCATTATTCGTTCTTGTGGCGACACTTTCAGCCAAAAACTTCTTTCGGAAGGTTCTTTGCCTTTTTTAAAAATATGTATCGTAGCGTTTTTCACCTTACGAATATAAGAATAAATTTGCACTTTACTTTAACTTGTCTTTTTTAAGCATTGCTATATATGTAGCAACAAAAAGCATTATTCCAATTAAAATAATATTGGCTATTCCAAAATAGGCTTGTTGGCTAAAAAACACACTCCCAACACTTTTCCACAAATTAAAATTGTCCGGCATGGTAAGTAAATCTTGTGCTTTTTGCGGTAAATTATTTAAAGGATTTATAGCTAACTGCTCGTGTGTGGCGGCTAGTGTCCCCCATCTGGAAACAGTAAAAATACTACTAAATGCGACCAATGTATTGCCTGCTTTTAGTGGATATATTACCCCTGCTAATAGTATTTGTGGAATAAGCATCAATGGCTGAATCGTCATGGCCTTTTCTGTTGTGTTGACAATAGCAGAAAGCAACAAACCCATTAATGAAGATGCACAATATATTACAATTAACACACTAAAAAGAACAGGGAATGTAGTGATATTTTGAACATTCAAAACACTTAAACTTAAAAACACTGTAATTAACAGTAAAAGTATTTGCAAAAACCCAATGCTTCCAATGACTACAACTTTTGAAAACAAATATGGCATCACTTTTAAATTGAATTGTCTTTCTCTTTTGTAAATCGTATTTTCATCAACTATTTCTTTTGAAGAATTAGCCACTCCAAACCAAATAACACTCACTGAAAGCATAAACAAAAAGCCCAATGTTATGCCATTAAAAAAAATAATGGACAATAAAAAACCTATTAAAGGTGCTTGCCCCAGTTGAATTATTAAATTCTTTTTATCACTCCATTTTATCAGGAAATTTCGCAATGTTAAAATGACAAACTGATGAAAATAATTAGGATTCTGTTTAGGGTATTCAATATTAGCAACAAAACCAGTTTGTTTCGTGCTTTTATATTCATTATCCAAATTAAACACTGAATATAGATTTGCGGCTTCGTCCTTATTTTTAAGTTTTGCATACAACTCTGTATTCCTTTGTATTTTAAAAAGACTAAAATAATCTTTAGTGTTTCCGAAATACACTGTATAACCACCATCGCCCATCCATATTACTTTATCTGTAAATAACAAGTCGTCTGGCTTGTGGGTTACCATTACAATAGTTGTTCCTTTGAGCGTTAAATTTTTTAAACACTGTAAGAAATCCTCTATTGTTTCTGGATCCAACGGAGAAGTGGGCTCATCTAAAAATAATATTTTCGGGCTACTTAATAATTCTATGGCAATACATAACCGTTTTCTTTGTCCGCCAGAAAGCCTTGCTACAGTTGTCTTTCTAATAGATTCAACATTTAAGTTTACAGCATTTAATGCAGTATCAATTATTAAACTTATTTTTTCTTCTGTCAAGCTTTTAGCAAGCCTAAGTTTTGCAGCATAATATATGCTGTTATTTACGGTTAATTCTTTGTTTACAATGTCATCTTGTGGCACATAGCCAATTAAACTTTTTAGAACAGGGAAGTTTTTTTTAAGATTTAGTCCAAAGATGTTTACATCGCCATTGTTAATTTTCAAAGTGCCATTTAAACATTTAATGAGGGTAGATTTACCACAACCTGTGGGTCCCATAACAGCAACAAATTCCCCCTTCTTAATTGCCAAACTTAGAGAATGAATGGCAATATTGCCCTCAAACTTTTTTTCTAAATTAATTAATTCAATTGCCGAATCGTTTATTATTGGATTATGAATATAAAGCAAAATATTGCCAATCACAATTTGTTCATTTCCTAATAATAAAACCTCAGTATTTTTGATTAATTTGCCATTAATAAAGGTCCCGTTTTTTGAGTTATCTTTTAATGTGTAATTATTGTCCGTATTTTTGAAAATAGTACAATGTTGTCTAGAAACTAGGGTGTTATCTAAAACTATATCATTTGTTTGCTCATCGCGCCCAATTAATAAACTGTCTTTATGGTTAAAATATGGTTGTAAACTTATCATAAACTAATGTTTTTAAGAAAGGACACTCAACAAATTTAAATATCGTATAAACCTTAGAATATTATCTAAAACAATCCCTCCAACTACTCAATATTTTGCCTTACCACTTCATACATCATAATGGCGGCTGCCACAGATACATTTAGGGAATCTAGCTTGCTGTGCATTGGTATTTTAACCAATTTGTCGGCCAATTTCATTAGCGCAGGTTGAATACCTTCTTCCTCGTTGCCTACAATTATTACACACGGTTTTATTAATTTCTCAAAATACAATTCCTTATTGGCTTTCTCGCTTCCGCAAATAACTTGCAGCCCTTCTTCTTTAAGGTGTTTAATGGTTTGAAACATATTTTGCGACCTGCAAACAGGCAAATGCAACAAAGCACCTGCGGAGGTTTTAATGGCATCTTCATTGACAGAGACAGATCCTTTTTCGGGAATAATAACCCCGCTAAATCCAGCAGCCATTGCGGTTCTTGCTATGGCACCAAAGTTTCTAACATCGGTTATTCTATCCAAAGCAATAAAACAAGGCAAGCCATCTTTATCAAAAATCTCTTTACACAAAGTTTCTGCATTAAAATATTCTATAGGCGAAATTTTTGCAACAACGCCCTGATGATTGCCAAATCGGCTCAAGGTGTTTAGCTTTTCAATAGGCACTTCGGTATAAATAATATGATTTTTATTAAGCATTTGTTTAATAAATTTCAGACTGTCGCCTATCCCTTTTTGAACATAGACTTTTAAAAAGGTCGTTTTTTTGCTCAATGCCTCTTCCAAAGGCCTAATTCCGAAAATAATGTTTGATTCTTCCATTTTTTATTTAATAAAAGAAAGACGCTTTGATAAAAGCGTCTTTCCAAATATGTTATATTTCAGTTGATATTTAAAGCGTGTTTAAAAAATTGTTGGTTGGTGCAGAAAGTTCTTTAGAAGTGCGTTCCATATCACTAGCCATTTTCGTGTTTTTAATTTCTTTAGCCATAGCCATACATCTTTCCATGGTATCAAAAGCATCTTTTGCCAATCCCATCATGTACATAGATTTTTGTCTTTTGTCTTGAAATTGCAAATAGTAGGTCAGTTCTTTTTGGCAAGATGCAAACAGTTCAGCCAATTCTTTCTCTGCTTTATCTTTTTCGCCAATTTCATTATAGATTTGTGCAATGCTGTATCTAATGTCAGATTTTGTATACAAAACATCGTTTGGAAACACTTCAACACATCTGTCAACCAATGTTTTAACTTTTAATTTATAATCATCGTATTTTGCTTTGTTTTCTGGGTTGCTCATCAATGAATCATTGAACTCTATTTCTTTCATTTTGTTTAAGAAATCACCAGCCGTAGAAATAAACAAGTTTTGAAGCGTGTTTGGAACAATTGCTGCTTTGTCATCCAAAAAGAAATTTTCTTTGGTGCTAATTCCGCTATATTTATAGTCTTTTACTAAATTATTGTACAATACTTTTTCATTAATTCTAGACACACGGTTTCTGCTTGCTTGCGAACGAATTGGAATCAATTCAAACACCAATCCTCTTCTTTCAAAATAAGGCTCCATGTTTAAGAAACCTTCGCTGCCCGATGTTGTTGTAAAACAAATTGGTCTTTTCCATCCTCTTTCAGCATTGGTAGCAATTAAATCTAACAACACTAAGTCGCCTTTATTTAATCCTCTTTGAGGGAAATTGATTGTGATATTGTCAACAATCTGAGACGCCTCTTCAGGAGAAACAACCCCAGCATCAAGAACAGCTTGTTTGTTTACTGGCACTACAAAATTTGTGGTATTGTAACTTGGTGTTGGAGAGTTTACCAATCCATTAATAAATTGTCTTAAATTAATTGGAGCACTGCCCATTCTTTCGGCCCCTTGAAAATAATCATTTTTGCCTGCTTTTAGTTGGTCGAAGGTCAGGGTTAAAGGCAAAGGCTCGCTTTCGTAAACCTTTTTTAGCAACACCTGAGAATACCAATCCGTGGGCAATAAACTTTGGTTAATAATTCTAATATCTGTTCTTATGCCTTCAACATTTTGGGCATACCATAAAGGGTAAGTGTCGTTGTCGCCATTGGTGAACAATACCGCATTTTTAGGACAAGACATTAAGTAGTTTTTAGCAAAATCTAAGCCTAAATATCTGTCGCTTCTGTCGTGGTCGTCCCATCCTTGCGCACCCATAATAACTGGCGCAGAAAGCGCAATAACAGTTGCCAAAAGACCGGCTGTCATGGCATTGGTTTTGTTTTTTAATTTATCGTATAAAAACAGAACGCCAAGACCAATCCAAATACAAAATGTTTGGAACGAACCTGCCAATGAATAATCTCTTTCTCTAGGCTCGTAAGGCGGTTGGTTCAAGAAAATATTAATTAAAATACCTGTGAAAAGGAATAAAGACATTACAATAATTGCATCGTTTTTCCCTTTTTTGAAATGAAGTATTAAACCCAAAATACCTAATATTAAAGGCAGGAAGTAATATTTATTTCTTGCTTGGTTTTTTGCCAAATTATCTGGCATGTTGTCTTGCGGTCCTAAACGGAAATTGTCTATAGGCTTTATCCCCGAAATCCAATTGCCTTCAATGTATTTATTGTAATCGTGGCCCTGCAAATCATTTT
>JBDNIM010000095.1:0-8357 GCA_041688295.1 Bacteroidia bacterium | reverse complement strand
TCTACATAAGTATCTGTTCCAGGTTTGTAAAGTCCAATACTTCCATTGGATTTTTGAAATCCACCTTCGTTCACAATGAGAGTCCCTTTGTAGTTTTCTGTAACTACGGTTTTGTTTTCTTCTTTTTTACAGCTAGAGAAAATAAGAGGAATGGCTAAAAATAGCGCTGCGATTTTGTTAATTTTTTGCATAATTGATATTTGATTTTAATGTTATTTGATAATTTCTTAAGGGCATTGGACGGTTTTGCATCATCTGATAATCATGGTTCAGGATATTTAACACTGAAAACACCAAGATATGTTCCGATTTTTTAATTTTAATTTTTTGGTTAATGTGGCAGTTAACAATAAAATAGCCAGGCAAAGCTTGGTCTTCGGTATTGTCGCTTGTTGTGTAAACTTTTCCATAATAAGTTATATTATTAGTAAAACTTAGGTTTTTAAATTTATAAATCAAAGAAAAAGCGCTTGTATGTTGTGGAGTGTAAAACAAAAGTTTGTTTAAACTCGTTTTTGAGTTTTCATATACTTCAACATTTCGACTATCTACAAATTGATATCTCAATTGCATTCCCATTTGATGCCATTTTATTTGAAGTATTTTTATGTCAGATTGAATTTCAATACCTTTGCTTCTAACTTTTTTTGCATTATCAGCTCTCCAAATTCCCGAATTTCCGCTTGGCGACCATAAAATCCAATCGTTTAATTCAACAAAAAAAACTGTTGACTCAAATTTAAAGCCTTTGGTTTCATAAAATAAAGAACCTTCTGATTTATAGCCAACCTCTGGTTTCAAATCTTTGTTGCCTCCACTACTCCAATATAAATCGTTGAAAGAAGGCAACCTGAAACTTCTTGCAATGTTTAGTTTAAACTTTAATGGCCTAATAATTTGTTGTTCAAATCCAAATTCTGGCGAAAATTGAGTCTTTTTATGATGAGTCAATTGCCTTAGCCCAATATTAAAGTTAGTTTTTTTACTCATGTAGCTCAAATTGTTGAAAAACGAAAGAAGTTCTCTTTGCCTATTATTATACCCATCTGCAAAAGCATTTTGTTGATTATAGTCCAAACTTGTAAAATAGTTAAACTTATTATTCAGCCTAAACTTCCATTGTGTCTCCGCAATTATAGAAACCGCCTGACTTAACGATGGATTAAATAGTAGGTTGTAATAATCTAAACCTTCTTTCAAAAAACAAAGCTTATTGCTGTTAAAAATATTTTTATTTAAAACAAAATCATGTTTCAATAAAACTTTAATGTTTTTGTCAATTTGCCTTTCTTCATTCGTATTTATTGCGCCAATAGGGGACGGCAGTTTTCTTTCAGCAAAGGATTGCCAATAGTTTAAGTAGAAATTATGTTTACTATTTGCTTTAAATCCAACCTCTTGCATGAAGCTTTTTTGAAAAAAATCGCTGTTACGCATCTTTTCTATTGGTTTATTTATTTTAAAATAGTTGTGGTATTCAAAATCGTTGGTCGCTTTTTGAAGAAATCCTCTACTTTTAAAAGTGAATTTCTTGTAAAAATAAGAAATTCCTACACCATAGTTTTGTTTGTCAAAACTACCATAGCCTATTTCTAGTGCTATGTTTTTTTCTGCCACTAATTGATTGTTTATTTTAACTGCCCCTGCTATTGTGCCTTGTCCATTAATCCCCGAATTGGCAGCCGTTTCTATGCTAGTTTTTTCTATAAAAAACATAGGAATTAGATTCAAATCCTTAGCCCCGTTCATTGCACTTTGCAGATTGATGCCATTCCATAATACTGCTGTGTGTTGTGCGCCCATGCCTCTAACGGATATGCTTGCTAAACTGTTGATGCCATATTGTTTGATATATAATCCGCCATTTTCGGTGATGTTTTGTGCCAAAGTGTTTTGAGAATTAGGAATTAAATTTCTAACCACACCGCCCGATTGATAAATATTTGAGTATCCGCTAATATAAATGGTTTTTAAGGTAGCACTGTCTTCAAACAACTGTGAATACACATTGCCTGTAAACATAAAACCAATCATATATAGCAAAATTTGCTTCATTTATTTCTTTTTTTTTGCATTTAAACGGAAATAAATAATGGAGTTCTATTTGCTTTTATAAACAAACAGACTTCATTGCTTTTTCACCGAAAGCGCAGATTTTTTAGGAAAATGGCAGGTCTTCTGACTTAGTTCCATTCTTTTTTTTACCTTCCCATGCTCAGTTTCCTTTTTCAGAAAGTTTCACACAGTGGTTGTAGTATCAAAAAAAAGTGCGATTTTTATTTAAAAAATTCGCTAGAACATTACAGCATCGGGAAATGTCTGGGATTTGCACCCTAGTTCCCTTTTAATCAAAAAATATTTAAACAAATATTTTTTAAACCGTTTTCTCTGCTGCAACAATAATTCAAAAATACATGTTATCCAAATTTTGTTTAATTTATTTTAAACAAAAGCTAAACAATTTGATTTGTTTTTTTGAAACCTCCTTTTATTAGCAGTGTTTTTAAGCGTGTTTTTTTTAAAAAAAAAGTTTTAAATTTTATTGCTATTTTTGCAACAATGTTTCTTAAGATAAAGTATTTATTTGTTTTCTTTTTTTTGGGCAAAATTGCTATTGCACAAGTGGGCGGTGTCAAAGGTTTTATTAAGGATGGCGGTAATGGGGAGGAGTTAGAATTGGCTAATATTTTTGTGCTCAACTCCGAAAAAGGTGCAATTTCAAACGGCAAAGGATATTTTGTAATTAACGATTTGCAGGTTGGTAAAACAATTTTGGTGTGTAGTTTTAATGGCTATGATTCCGATACGCAAACAGTGATTATTACTCAAAACAAGCTAATAACAATTAATTTCTTCTTAAAATCTACTTTTATTACATTTCAGGGGGCCAAAATTACACAACAAAGAAAAAAGAAGAAAAAGGAAGATACAGATGTTGGCACAACAAGAATAGATCCAAAACAGATAATGAAAATACCAACCGTTGGCGGGAGTCCAGATTTGGTGCAATATCTTCAGGTTTTGCCTGGAGTGGTTTTCAGTGGCGACCAAGGCGGACAACTTTATATAAGAGGTGGAAGTCCAGTTATGAATAAAATAATATTAGATGGAATGACTATTTATAATCCATTCCATTCAATAGGTTTATTTTCAATATTTGATGTAGATTTAATGAAATCAACAGATGTTTACAGCGCTGGTTTTGGTGCAGAATATGGTGGAAGGGTTTCTGCAATTGTGGATGTTAAGACCAAAGATGGAAATAAAAAAGAATTGGAAGGCAGCCTTTCTGTCAGTCCTTTTTTAGGAAAGCTAACTCTCGAAGGCCCAATGAAAAAGTTTGAACCAGGAAAAGGAAACTCTAGTTTCATATTTTCACTAAAAAATTCATATTTAGATAAAACAGCCCCCGTTTTTTATAACTATGCCAATCCCGAAAGATTGCCTTATGCCTTTAATGATGTTTATGGAAAAGTAACTTTTAATTCATCCAATGCTAGTAGTATCAAGCTTTTCGGATTTAATTTCACAGACAATGTTAATTTTCCAAACTCTACAAAATACAGTTGGAACCAGTCGGGCCTAGGAGCTAATTTTACTTTAGTGCCCGAAGGAAGGTCAACTATTATTGAAGGGTTTTTATCTTATTCAGATTATGATATTAAACAAGTTGAACTTGACAACAGACCAAGGCAAAGTAGCATAAGCGGATTAAATATTGGTTTCAATGCAAGCCAATTAAAAGAAAAAAATGTTTTTAAATATGGTTTTGATATCAATGCGTTTTCAACAGATTTTACAATATACAACAGTAACAATCGTTTGATTTCTCAACAAGAAAGTACAACCGAACTTTGTGGTTATACATTATATAAAATTGTAAAACCGAGATTTACACTCGAAAATGGTTTAAGAATTCAATATTATGCCTCTTTAGGCAATACATCCATCGAACCAAGAATCAATGGAAAATATCAAATAAGTAAAAAACTATCTGTCAAAGGTGCCGTGGGTCGCTATTCTCAAAACTTAATGTCTTCATTTAGCGATAGAGATGTTGTCAATCTTTTTTATGGTTTCTTATCTGGCCCAGATGATATTCCAAATCAATTCAACGGAAATGCAATTACTTCAAAACTTCAAAAAGCCCGCCATGCTGTTATTGGGGTAGATTATGAAATCAATAAATTCAGTGAAATTGGTTCAGAAGGTTTTTTCAAAAGATTTGACCAAATAACAAATATAAATAGAGAAAAGATTTTTGACGATAATTCTGACTTTGCAAATAAGCCTGAAAGACTTAGAAAAGATTACATTATTGAAACTGGAAATGCTTATGGTGGCGACATTAGATACAAATACGATAACAGGAAAGTTTACATTTGGGCGGTTTATTCTTATACAATCGTTAACAGATTTGATGGAATTAATACCTACAATCCACATTGGGATAGAAGACATAATATTAACTTAGTATTTGATTATGTTTTTGATAAAAAAGAAAAGCTCTCAGGAAATGTTAGATGGAATTATGGCTCAGGATTTCCTTTCACCCAAACACAAGGACTTTATGAAAAACTTGACTTGAAAGATGGGCCAAGCTCAAATTATACAGCCACAAACGGAACACTCGGAATTCTTTATGGTGGGTTTAATCAAGGAAGATTGCCCGATTATCATAGATTGGATGCTTCACTCAAATACACCTTTAATATATCTAAAAAAGTAAAAAGCTGGATAGTTTTATCCGTTATCAATGTTTATAATCGTCCTAATATATTCTATTTTGATAGAGTTAATTATAAAAGAGTCGATCAATTACCTATTATACCAGCACTTAGCTTTAATGCAAAGTTTTAAAATTTCAAATAAAATGAACCAAGATTTATATCAACCCAAAAATAAAATTAGAATTGTTACAGCAGCTGCTCTATTCGATGGACACGATGCCGCAATAAATGTAATGCGCAGAATAATTCAAGCCACAGGTTGCGAAGTAATACATTTAGGACACGACCGAAGTGCAGAAGAAGTTGTGAATACTGCAATTCAAGAAGACGCAAATGCAATTGCAATGACAAGCTATCAAGGAGGACACAACGAGTACTTTAAATATATGTTCGACCTACTAAAAGCAAAAAATGCCAGCCATATAAAAATATTTGGTGGCGGTGGTGGCACAATTTTGCCTGAGGAGATTGCCGATTTGCAAAATTATGGAATTGCTAAAATCTATCATCCTGATGATGGAAGATCAATGGGTCTTCAAGGTATGATTAATGATTTGATTCAAAAGTCAGATTTTCCAACAGGTAATGATATAATCTTTAATCAAGAAAACTTTACCAATAAAAACCATCCCTATATTGCACAACTGATTTCATCAGCTGAAAATTTTCCGTCTCAATTTGAAAGCACTAGACCTCAATTAATCAATATTATTGAGCAAAACAATGCAAAATGCCCAGTTTTAGGAATAACAGGAACAGGCGGAGCCGGAAAAAGCAGCCTAGTAGATGAGTTTGTTAGAAGATTTTTAATAGACCAAACCAGTTTAGAAATAGCAATCATTTCCGTAGATCCAAGTAAAAGAAAAACAGGTGGTGCACTTTTGGGTGATAGAATAAGAATGAATAGCATAAATAATGAAAGAGTATATATGCGTTCTTTAGCAACTCGTCAAAGTAATTTGGCTTTAAGCAAACATGTCGATGATGCTATATTAATATTAAAGGCAGCAAAATTTGATTTAATTATACTAGAAACTAGTGGTATAGGTCAAAGCGATACGGAAATTACTGAACATAGCGACCTCGCCTTGTATGTAATGACCCCTGAATACGGAGCAGCTACACAATTAGAAAAAATTGATATGTTAGACTTTGCAGATATTATAGCAATAAATAAGTTTGACAAGAAAGGATCTGCCGATGCTTTGAGAGATGTAAAAAAACAGTTTCAAAGAAATCATAAAAGATTTGATGAAAATCCTGACGCAATGCCCGTATATGGAACCATCGCAAGTCAGTTTAATGACCCAGGAATGAATCAACTCTATTTTAACCTTATTGATTTAATGTCGCAAAAAACCAGAAATAGCTTTAGTACTAGCCATATACATTCAAAAGAAATGAGCGAAAAGATATTTATTATCCCGCCTTCTCGCAACAGATATTTAAGCGAAATTTCAGAAACAATTAAAAATTATAACAATTGGACAGAAGAACAATCAAAGTTAGCCCAAAAGCTATATCAGTTAAAAGGAACGAAAGATATTTTCAATGGCTAGTATATTAATCATTGTATTTATAATAGCAGTCATCATTGCCTATTATATGGACTACAAAAAATCAAACCAAGAAAAATACAAATGGTTATATATATTAGTAATCGCATCATTCATACTTGTATTAATAATAAAACTAATTAAACTGATAAAATCATAAATGAAAATACACAATAATATCCTTTCAACCATTGGTAATACACCATTGGTAAAATTAAACAAGATTGTTGCAGATATGCCGTGCACCGTTTTGGCTAAAATTGAATCAACAAATCCTGGAAATAGTATTAAAGATAGAATGGCAGTAAAGATGATTGAAGATGCTGAAAAATCTGGAGCACTTAAACCTGGTGGAACAATTATCGAAGGAACAAGTGGAAATACAGGAATGGGATTAGCAATTGCCGGGGTTGTTAAAGGGTATAAATGTATTTTTACAACAACAGATAAACAAAGCAAAGAAAAAGTTGATGCCTTAAAAGCATTTGGAGCCGAAGTTATTGTCTGTCCAACAGATGTAGAACCAGAAGACCCACGCTCTTATTATTCAGTTTCAACAAAATTAGCAAAAGAGATTCCAAATAGTTGGAAACCCAATCAATATGATAATCTTAGTAACTCACTAGCTCATTATGAAACAACAGGACCAGAAATTTGGGAACAAACCGATGGAAAAATAACACACCTTATAGTAGGTGTCGGAACTGGAGGCACAATTTGCGGAACAGGTAAGTTTCTTAAAGAAAAAAACTCTAATATTAAACTTATCGGTATTGATACTTATGGCTCAGTATTTAAAAAATATAAAGAAACAGGCGAATTTGATGAAAATGAAATCTATCCTTATATAACAGAAGGAATTGGAGAAGACTTTCTTCCGAAAAATGTTGATTTCAGCTTAATTGATCAATTCGAAAAAGTTACAGATAAAGATGCAGCCATATATACAAGACTAATTCCAAGAACAGAAGGAATATTCGCTGGCAATAGTGCAGGTGCAGCAATTGCAGGAATGCTTCAATTAAGACATCAGTTTAAAAACACCGATTTAGTAGTTGTTATTTTTCACGATCACGGAACAAGGTATCTTGGAAAGATGTTTAATGAAGAATGGATGGCAGATAGAGGCTTTATTAGTAAGAAAAAAGGGACAACTGCTATCGATATTATTAGAAAACATAAAAACCTAAAGCTAATTACTGCCAAATCAAACCAAACTATTCAAGAAGTTTATCAAATAATGAGGCAATATGGGATATCACAAATGCCAATATTAGATAAAAGCGACTTTATTGGTTCAGTAAACGATTCAGATATATTAGAATACATAATAAATAATCCGCTTAATATAACTAAGGAAGTGTCTGCTATTATGAATAAACCCTACCCAATTGTTAATTACAATGATACAATTGACTCAATATCCAAAAAAATAGACAGAAACAACCCTGCTTTAATAGTACAGGATATGGGCGGAAACTTCCATATTATCACCAAATTTGATGTAATTGAGTCCATCTCTGAACATTAAAAGCCGGAATTTATGTGTTTTTTTCAATTCAACTACCTGTAATATAGGTGGTTACAAGTAAATAAAAAAAATATAAAAAAAGTTTGCATTTATTAAAAATGCTCTTACTTTTGCACTCCCGTTCTGAAAGAGATTATAAGAAATACAAAACAAGAAAAAAGTTTAAATATTTATAAATTTTATTTTGTTTTACCAAAAATAGTTTTACCTTTGCACCCCGTTCAAATAGAGATTGTTAGGTTGCATTAAAAAAAGTTAAAAATTAATTTTGTTTGTTCAAAAATAGTTTTACCTTTGCACCCCGTTCAATTAAAAGATTAAAGGTTGCATAAAAAAAGTAAAATATTTTTTGGTTTATTTAAAAATAGTATTACCTTTGCACTCCCTTTTATGAAAGGAAAGTTCTTTGAAGTTTAAAGAGAAGAAATAGCGGACCTCAAAATACTTTGAGAAAAAGTCAGTCAAATTTTTTACAATGAAGAGTTTGATCCTGGCTCAGGATGAACGCTAGCGGCAGGCCTAATACATGCAAGTCGAACG
>JBDNIM010000094.1:0-1821 GCA_041688295.1 Bacteroidia bacterium | reverse complement strand
TTTTTTATTGATGAAAAAATGATGATGGGCGCAAGTCCCGAGAAGCTGTTGACACTTAACAATGGCATTTTGCATAGCGAAGCCCTGGGCGGCACAATGAACAACAAATTATTTAGTGAAAAAGAATATTCTGAACATCAATTTATAAAAACACATATTGAAACCACTTTAAATGCTCTGTCTTTTAAATATTTAGCCAAAGAAACCATTACAAAAGCATCTGGGAATCTCTCGCATTTATTTACAGCTTTTGAAATAGAGCCAAAAACATTAGAATTGCATCAGCAATTAATAGAAAAATTGCATCCCACTCCTGCAATTGGCGGCTTGCCTGTGAAAGAATCTTTAAAATTTATAATAAAAAATGAGTCATTTGATAGATTGCATTATGCCGGTTATTTAGGATTGTTTTCTGAAAATAATATTCAAGTTTATGTAAACCTTAGATGTGCAGAATGTTATAAAAATGGAGTCAGACAATATGCTGGTGCAGGTATCAACCAAGGTTCTATTGCTCAAGATGAATGGGACGAAACCAACAGAAAAATGCAAGTATTTGGCGATTGTTTGGCTTAATTGCATTGTGCAAAACTTGTTTTTTTTATCGCAAATAATCATAATAAATTTGTAAGATGAAATTTTTTATCGACACAGCTAATTTAAATCAAATAAAAGAAGCCAAAGACTTAGGTGTTTTAGATGGTGTAACTACAAATCCATCTTTAATGGCAAAGGAAGGAATTATTGGCGAAGCCAATGTTTTAAAACATTATAAAGACATTTGCAACATTGTAGTTAAAGGGGATGTAAGTGCTGAGGTTATTTCTACAGATTTTGATGGAATGATTGCCGAGGGCAAAAAATTAGCTGCCATAGATTCAAATATTGTTGTTAAAGTGCCAATGATAAAAGAAGGTATTAAGGCAATTAGTTGGTTTACGGCAAATGGAATTCGCACAAACTGCACTTTGGTTTTTTCTGCAGGTCAAGCTATTTTGGCAGCAAAAGCAGGCGCAACTTATCTTTCTCCATTTATAGGTAGAATAGATGACATGAGTTGGGATGGCATGGAATTAATTTCTCAAATCTCGCATATTTATTCTATTCAAGATTTTGACACTCAAATTTTAGCAGCCTCTGTAAGAAATCCTTTACATATTGTGAAATCTGCTGAAGCTGGCGCGCATGTAGTTACTTGTCCATTAGAGGCTATTTTAGGATTGTTGTACCATCCACTGACAGATATTGGATTGGCTAAGTTTTTGGCCGACCATAAAAAAGCGAACGGATAATCTAGCTTAAGTTTTTTAAAAAATGGAATTGCAAGAAACATCCTTCAGAAAAAAGATTTTTCATGTAATTGATGACCACAAAAGCAAAAAGTTTCTAAATAAAATATTTCATGGTGTTTTATTTTCGCTTATTATTATAAGCACAACCAATTTAGTATTGGAGTCAATTGATGCCTTTCAATACAAATATTGGAAGATTACTTTTTATCTTGAAGTTTTTACAATTGTATTTTTTACTTTAGAATACATTTTAAGATTATATACTTGTGTTGAAATCACTAAATTTAATTCCCCCATTATGGGCAGGTTAAAATATGCGATAAAACCTCTAATGATTATTGATTTGCTGTCAATTTTACCAATGTATTTTTTCTTGGCAACGAACAATACAAGTAGTTTTTATGTGTTTGGTGTGTTTCGTATTTTAAGGCTGTTCAAAGCCATTAGATATATCAACGCTTTTAGAATTATAGGCCAAGTTTTTTATATAAAAAGAGAGCAGTTACTAATTAGTTTTACATTTATATTT
>JBDNIM010000093.1:0-2618 GCA_041688295.1 Bacteroidia bacterium | reverse complement strand
TGCAATTGTTTTTGCCAGCTGTTTTCTCTGAAACTTTCATAGCCGCTGAAATCTGTGTTGCCTGTGTCAAATTTACTGCTTATGGATAACCAAGCTTTTGTCCTCTCCTCTTGTGTATGCTCAGGATTTGTGTATATCCAATGCTGAAAAGCATCAATTGTGGCAATCCAAGGCAAGGTAGAAATAACGCCTTCCAACTGTTCTATTTTTGCTCTTTTCAGGTCGTTTTCGTTGGCGAAATAGGCATCCCAAGCATCCATACTTATCAGCTCCATAGCCATACTCGCCACTTCGGCAACCTCCATTGGTGCGTTTTTGAAAGCTGAGAGTTCTAAATGTTCGGTAAGAAAGGAGTGCATGGCATGTCCACCCTCGTGCACCATGGTTTCCACATCCCTTAAACTGCCGGCAGCATTCATAAATATAAAAGGCACTCCGCTTTCTGCCAACGGATAATTATAACCGCCCGGTGCTTTGCCTATGCGGCTCTCTAAGTCCAGAAACCCTTTTTTAGCCATTATTCTTAAGTTGTCGGCAAATGAAACATCCAATTTCTCGAAACATTGGATGGTTTTGTCTAACAATTGCTGTCCGGTTTCAAATGGCTTTAAAGGCTGTCTGTTAAAAACATCGACCCCAAAATCATAAGGTTTTAGGGTTTCGAAACCCAAGTTGGCGCGTCTTTCTTCTTCTATGTTTTTTAGGATTGGCAACACATTGTCTGATATTGCACTGTGAAAATCAAAACAATCTTTCACGCTGTAATCAAAGCGCCCCATGGCTTGGTGCATATAATCTCTAAAGTTTGAAAACCCTGCGTTTAAAGCTACTTGGTGTCTTAGTTTTATTAAGTCAGCAAACAATTCGTTAAGCTCTGTTTTGTTCTCCAGCCTTCTATTGCCAATGGTTTCGTAAGCCATCTTTCTTCTTTCTCCGTCGGTTTCTTTCATAATATTGTAGGCTTGCTGTAGGGTGTGCTCCTTGTCATCTATGCTAACGGACCGTGCGCCATTAATGGTTCCATATTTTTGCGAAAGGGTTTGAATTTCAGAATTGAGCGGTATGTTTTTTTCTTGAAACAAATCAATTGCATTTTTTATGGCTCTAAAATAGATTTTATAAGCCGAATCGGTTTTTAATGCTTGGGCAAACGGGCAATCGTTCACTTTGTTGTTCAATTTGTCATCGAAGGGGGCGATGTTGGGTTGAATATTGGTTACAAAATCGATGTGGTGTTGTTCGATTTCGGCATTATTACTGTCGCAAGTCATTTTTATGTAACGCCAAGCCAGGTCTTCGCTCACCACACTTTCCACTTCGCTCAGATGGGCTAAAAACACTTTAAAATCGGCAGGTGTGCTTATCTGAAAATCTACCAATTGGTTGAAATAGGGCTTTAACAAATCCCAAGTTGATATTTTAAAATCTTGAGGTAAAAAATTGCGTTGCATGGTTTGTTATATATGTATTTAAAGGCTCAAAATTACATGATTTTAGGCCAAAAAAAAACCTGCCTTTTGGGGGAGGTTTTTGAGTGTGTTTGGGTTAGTTGTTGGTAACTTCCAACAACTATTCAAAAGGAATTTATCTTTCCTTTTAAATTAAATCACTCTTGAGAAACATTGTAACTGATAATTTTTCTTTTTTAATGTTTTCCAATATTTTATCTAAAGGAAACTCTTTAGAAACTAGTCCATTATCACTATACAAATTTATCACAATTTTACTGTTTAAGATATCCTCAGCATTTTTGTTACTAATTTTTAGTTTATTAAGGTTGAATGATTTAATTTTTCCAGAAAATAGTTTTGCCTTAATTTCAAGATCAACAATCATTTGGTTTTCTTCAATTCTTCCTTCAATATTATAATCTAAAGAAGATTTAGGATAAGATATTTCCATGCTATACTCAGAAAATGTTTGCTTAGTTAAGTTTTCAATTTCCAAAATCAAATCATATTCAATCTCCATTATTTTATTTGCAAAATAATTTGCAGTGGAAATTTTTGAATTTAACGACCTGATTTTTAAATTACTATCTTGAAATTCAAAATCAGAAACTATTAATTTAGAAATAATTGGTTTTTGTTTTGCTACTTCTGAAAACTGAATAACATTTTCATTATTAATTTTCGAGAACAATTTATTCATATTACTTTTGTCTAATACATTAATTATTTCACGTCCCATGAAATTCAATGGAGTAATTTCGTCACTATGTGGCCCAAAAGATATTAGTATATATTTGTTTTTATTAACTTCAATATCCTCTAAAATTAAATTGTATTCATTACCTACACCTGCTGTAAAACCATTAGCTTTTTCTTTATAGCCCTTTGATAAAACTACAATAACTTTTTCATAATCTGTCATAATTTTATGCATCATTTTAAACAAACCTTTTGCAGTTTCGTTTTGAGTTTGAATTCTGTCATTTTCTGCATTAAAACCATTCTCCATTAAATAATTCGTGAATTTTAACACTGTATTATTGTGCTCTTCGCTGTCTGAACTATGATTTGTTTAATTTCCAGTCTGTGGGAGTGTTATAACAATTCTAATTTTAAAATAGTCCAAATTATTTTAAATGCCAGCCAGCTCCGCCTTAGAAATTCTTT
>JBDNIM010000092.1:0-7428 GCA_041688295.1 Bacteroidia bacterium | reverse complement strand
TATTAGTTTTAAGTTAATTGTGCTGTAATATTTATTTGTTGAAAGGCAATGAATGAAGTCTGCCTATTCGTAAACAAGCCAAAAAACAAAAGCCCCATACTTTCGTGTGGGGCTTTTGTTGAATATCTGTTTTTGTCTAAAACTTACAGTTTAAAGACATTATGAAATTGCGACCCGGGGCCACAATACCTGAACTGTATGGACGGTATCTTCTGTCCAAAATGTTTTCTACGCCAGCATTAATGCTGAAATAATCGTTTAATGGTGCAGAAATTTTGTAATTTAAAGTCCACCAAGAAGGCGAATAGGTCAATCCGTTTTTGTCTTTTGTATATAAAAAAGGCTTGTTGCGCTCCTCTATGTTCAAATTTTTATGTTGCACGCTTGCGGAGTATTGTGCGTAAATTTGCATTTGAAATTTGTTGTTATTATAAGTCAATCTTGTTAACCCAAAAGCGGGTGCAGCACTGCGAGCGGTTGATTTTGTGCCGTCTTCCATTTCTTCTTCGCCTGTTTGAATATTGTATCTTGTTTCTAAAAACAAGCCTTTGGCTAGCCTAAGCTCTATGGCAATGTTTCCGCCATTTACATTCACAAATGCTGCATTTTGAACCGCAAATGTTTCGTATTTTTTATTGTCGAAAACTATGCTATCGGCTCCGTTTACAGAAAATTTGCGTCTAACCAAACCATTTTTCAATTTAGTGCTGAACAATGAAACATCTACTTTCAAAATACCTTTAAAGGTTTTAGAAAAATTTAATTCTAAATTTGAAGAAACCTCAGCTTTGATAGAAGTGTTAGGCACAATAATTTGAGAACTGCTGATTTCAAAAAACTTACCCATGTCGTCCACATTTGGCGCACGGAAAGCCGTTGAGTAATTCATAGACACTTTACTGGTTTTGTTTGGCGTATAAATAGCACCCACATTATAGTTTAAATTAGAGTTGTTGGTTTTCACTTTTTGGTTCAACATTGGAAAGAAAGCTGCATTTTCCGAAAAATCTGCATCAATACTAAACAAGTTGTATCGAGCACCAGCCTCAAATTTCAAGAAAGAATTCATTTTATACAAATAAGCAATGTATGCCGCTTGGCTGTTCCAATTTGCATTGGGATAGCGTGTTGCTACGGCAATATTGGCCAAGGTTTTAACATGGTAAGCACTGGCTTTTGAGCTCACATCGTTGCCCACATGCTCTGCACCATAATAAAACTCATGTTTTTCTGTTCTTTTCACAAAGTCGAGGTTCAATGACAAGGCATCTACTTTCTCTGTCTGATTTCTAAGTCTAAAACGGCTGCCTCCTGAAAAATTACGGTTGATTCTGCTTTCTTCAAAATTTTGATAAGCGGTTTTCAAACTCATTTTGTCAAACATTTTGTTGCCTTTAGAATACTCTATATTTAAAACATTCATCATCCATTTTTGAGGGCCATATTCCCAAACAGCACTGCTTGGCAATTTGTTGTTAATCTCAATTAATCTGTCGTAGCGGGCATATTGCGATATTTCCGAAAAATGAAAACCATAATCAAACTTTAAATATTTGCTGGCCATGAAGCTTACTTTTTGCATCAAATTAATTTGGTCGTAGCCCGAAGGTTTCTGAACCAAAGGGTCTAGATTGTCGATAATACGGTCAACACTGTCTTGTCTAACAACATAAAATTTTCTTAAATAATCGTCAGGTCCATTTTTGTTTCCCATCCTTAAATCGCCAAAGTGATTGCTGGTGATACTGGTTAGCATGGCCCATTTTTTCCAACCCACATTTGCATCCACATGCATTGTGCGCTCGTTGTTTGCCGTTGCTGTTCTTAAATTGGCGTTGCCATAAACCAATACTTTATCGTTGTTAGAAAATTGAGCGCTCAGGGTATTGAAACTCATCACCCCTCCTATTGCATCGCTGCCATAAACAACCGAACCGCCACCAAAAAGCACCTCAGTATTTTGAATAGCAAAAGGGTCTAAATTGATAACATTTTGAATATTGCCGGTTCGGAAAATAGCCGTATTCATTCGAACACCATCCACCGTGTAAAGCAATCTATTGGTAGAAAAACCTCTAATCATTGGGCTGCCACCGCCTTGTTGGCTTTTTTGGATAAAAACATTGCCCGTTGCAGCAAGCAAATCTGCGGCTGTTTGTGTGTTTTGAAAACGCATTTTATTTAAACTAAAACCAACCGTACTTCTACTATTATTAAAAGAATTTTCTTGCCATTTATAAACAGATATAACAAGCGTATTGATGGTTAATACAGGACTCAGCTCTATGAAATAGTTGTTGTTTTTAACCGTTTCTATACTGGCCGAATAAGATTGATAATTCATGTCATTGATTACGATATCACCGGTTATTAAACCCTTAATTTCAATCACACCATTGTCATCTGTGGTTTCACTAGACAATGTAAAATTGTCTTGACTCAAAACACCCACTTTTATGTTTTTAATGGGTTGTTGTGTTTCTTTATTTACTATTTTTATTGTTTGGGCAAATGCATTGCTATACAAAAGCAACGCCACCAGCAAAAGTTTTATTTGTTTCATTAATTGTTTTCTTTTATATTATTATTTGTTTTTTATTGAGAAAATATTTTCATAGCCGCTCTGCAATCTCAACAATACCAATTATGCTTTCAATATTGTCTAATCAGCACTGCGCTCGATTGTTCTATTTTCAAGCTATACCTCCGCTCAAAAAATTGTACTTTTTTATTTTATAAAAAAGAATTTCTAAGGCGGAGCTGGCTGGCATTTATAATTACAAAATAATTTGAACTATTTTATAATTAGAATTAGTATAATATTGCAGAGAATTTGAGTTTTGTTTTTAAATAGAAAAAAACTAAACAACTGGCGGAGGCAGCTCCACTTTAAGAAAAGGAGAATTTAAAGGTTTAATGATTGCCTCAAAATAATTTGTTTTAAAACAAAACAAATAAAGCCTATCGCTCCTTTGGGACAAATACTTTAACTCAAAAAAATGATTCAAATCATTGATTATTTGCTTGTTCTTTTGCGATTGCCTGATTAAGCGAAACAAATTAACAAACAATGTCTTTTCATCTTTGTCATTAATGCAATAATAAACAACCGTATCTTTTTGCAGTTTATGGATATTTACGATGTCATAAATATCGCCTTTATACCAAAACTCATTATTCTCCTCCCATTTCAGCTGGTTTTTGTTGTTATCTGTTATCACAACTCTAACCAAATCGCCTTTAGGCACTCCATTTTTCAATTGATTTTTTATAGTTTTCTTAATGGAATATTGCTGCGTTTTAAAAACAACGATATACCCTCCTATTAAGTAAGCAAACAAGCCAAGAAAAAATATAAGTATGCCTTTTTTCAAAGCCACAAAAATAATTTTATTTTTCGTATTTAGAAATATTAAATTAGATTTGCAGTCAATTAAATAAAACAAAATAATATGAGTTTAATAGCAGATATTAAAGCGCGCCAAATTTTGGATTCAAGAGGAAACCCAACCATAGAAGTAGATGTCATTTCAGAAAACGGTTTTTTGGGCAGGGCGGCTGTTCCGAGCGGAGCAAGCACCGGCATTCACGAAGCGGCAGAGCTAAGAGACAATAATCCTTCAGTCTATCTTGGAAAAGGGGTTTTAAAAGCGGTTGAAAATGTAAACAATATTATAAGCAACGAACTAATTGGGGCTTATATTTTTGATCAAAATACAATAGATGCCACCATGAACGATTTGGATGGTTCGGAAAATAAATCAAATTTGGGAGCCAATGCAATTCTTGCAGTCTCTTTGGCGGTTGCAAAAGCAGCAGCGCAAGAAAGCAACCAAAGTTTATACCGCTATTTGGGAGGCGTAAATGCAAATACATTGCCTTTGCCAATGATGAATATTCTTAATGGCGGTGCGCATGCAGACAACTCAATCGATTTTCAAGAGTTTATGGTGATGCCAACAAATGCAGCCACCTTTAGCGAAAGTTTAAGAATGGGCGTTCAAATTTTTCACCAATTGAAATCCGTTTTAAAAAGCAAAGGCTACAGTACCAATGTTGGAGATGAAGGTGGATTTGCACCCAATATAAAATCGAACGAAGAGGCAATAGAAACCGTTTTAATGGCAATAGAAAAAGCAGGATACCGCCCAGGCGAAGATGTTTTTATTGCTATGGATGCTGCGGTTAGCGAACTTTGGGATGCAGAAAAAGGATTGTATGTGTTTAAAAAATCGGACAAAAGAGAATTGGATGGTTCTGGAATGGTAGATTATTGGAAAACATGGGTGAATAAATACCCAATTATTTCTATAGAAGATGGATGTGCCGAAGACGATTGGGCAACATGGAAACAACTAACATTAGCCCTTGGCAGCAAAATACAATTAGTAGGCGATGATTTATTTGTAACAAATGTAAACCGTTTGCAGAGAGGAATAAATGAAGGCATAGCCAATAGTATTTTAGTAAAAGTAAATCAAATAGGCACTTTAACTGAGACGATTAATGCTATTAACTTAGCCACACAAAATGGTTATACCAATATCATCAGTCACAGAAGTGGCGAAACAGAAGACAGCACAATTGCAGACATAGCAGTGGCGATGAACAGCGGACAAATAAAAACAGGTTCGGCATCACGCAGCGATAGAATGGCAAAATACAATCAGTTGCTTAGAATTGAAGAAGAGCTGGGAGAAAACGCGCAATTTAATGGCAGGAATTTTAAATTTTTAAACCGTTAAAAAACACCCTACATTTGTAAAAAAAAATAAACACCAATAATATTATGTCAGTTTTAAAAGTTATCGAAATTTTAGCTAGCTCAACAAAAAGTTGGGAAGATGCTGCCGCAAATGCCTTAGCAGAAGCAAGCAAAACTATCAGAGGTATTCGTTCTATTTATATTAAAGAACAAAATGCGACTGTAGAAAATGGAAAAATCGTTGATTACAGAATCAATGCAAAAATCACTTTCAACATTCAAAAAGCAGAGAAAGCTGAGAAAAAGGAAATGAAAGTATTAAAGCCTGCTAAAAAGAAAAAATAGTAACACTGTTATTAAATAGAAAAGCACCATTTGTAAGATGGTGCTTTTTTTGTGGGTTATTTGTATTTTTATTTTAAAAAGCTTGCCTCTACCTTTTATAGAAACACTAACTTCTTATAAGTTCTATAAGGTGATGGCGTTTTGTCCACTGAACTTGTAAACCATTGTTTTTTTTTAAGTTGTCGTGTCATTGAGTGTCGGCTGTGAATTGCGTATTTTGTTTTTTTTAAAGCGTTGGTCCCTAAAGCTTTTGGGATTAAAAACAATTTTTCTTTTGGGTCGGCTCCCGCTTTGGCGGGATAGGTTTTGTAAGCTCTATTAATCCCGATAGCTATCGGGATTGGTCTGTGCTGTTGCTTATGCGGCTTTAAATTGTGCTTGCAAAAAGCGGAGGCTATGGTGGTGTCGTAGTTATTGGCGGAACAGGATTTCTAACTCCATCAATAATAATTATGTATTTGTCTATGTGCTGTAACAATTCATTTGATGCCGAAGAAGCTTCTTTGTCTGCATGTAAAAAGTTTGTATAATTACAGTATTTAAAAACCTTTTCAATAATATCTAGGTCGGCATCTGTAAGCAATTTTATTTTATTTTTTGTGTATGTTATGCCACCAAGCATCACTGTAACATTTATACCAAGTTATTTATAAATAATTCTTTGTCTCGTCTATATTTATGGCATCTGCTATAGTAGCATAAGGATTTTTATGAGCAAAATTAATGCAGATTTTGCTTGGCAAACCCGTTTTCTTAACCATATCATTCGTAATGTCAAAATAATTGAAACCATTCAAAATTACATTAAAAATAATCCAATAAATTGGGGAGAAGATAAATTCCGAAACAGTAATAGCTAAAAAAACGCCTAGGCAAGCATTTTTCGATTGAGCAGATTAATTGCCTCTGTTTTCATAAAAAAAACACACTCCTCATTTTAATTAAAGCTTAGACTAATTAGACAAAGCATCAATAAAATCTCTAAACAATAGAAAAGCTTCTTTATAATTTGTGAATGGCACCTCTTCTGCCCTATCAAAAACATCGTGATAATAAGGATATGGACCCATTAAATAGAAGAAGAAACAAGGCACACCCGCTTCGCTGAAGAAATAATGGTCGCTGTTTGCAGCCTTTCCTCTTGCTTTCACAGCAGGTAAATAGTTTTTATCAGTGTTTAGTTTTTTAAGCAATTCAAACTCATCTTTAAAAACAGTGCCGTTTACCGCCATAACACCTTCGGCACCATTGCCCATTAGGTCAATATTTATCAAAAATCGAATGTTCGACAGAGGATAAACAGGGTTTTGAACATAATATTTAGAACCCACAAGCCCCATCTCTTCGCCTGTGAAAGCAATAAACAATAAATTATATTTAGGAGGATTTTTAGCATAATGTTTAGCAAGATTCAACATCATAGCAATTCCGCTAGCATTGTCATTAGCACCATTAAAAACTGCCTCGTTGCCCATCTTACCCAAATGATCGTAGTGAGCCGTAAAAACTATAAATGAATCTTTGTATTTTGCTTCACCTTTAATTAAACCAAGCACATTTTGAGAATTGTAGTTCGCAATAAACTTGTTTTTAACAACTATTTTAAAATTCATTTTTTTGCTCACAGAAACAGCACTTCGTTTAATGGTAATTATGCATTGTGGACTTACATCTTGACTAGCACCCCATGTTAGCTTATCATTTGTTAAAAAAACCAAAAGCTCTTTTTTATAATCTTTCAAAAACTTCTTTCTTGTTATTGAGGCATTTTCAAAATATTGCGCGTTAAACGAATCTAAAACAGCCGCCTTAAGTTGAAAAGCATTGACATCATAATGTTTAGGATCATTTAATTCATTGGCCGTAAAAAAATCAATTTCTCCATGAAATTTAAACCTACCACAACTTGGATTTATAATATAGTCAACACCTGGTTTTAATAACACATTGTTGCAATACACTTCCACTGTTTTTGGAAAAGTGTTGACATCCATTTTCAACTTTTGAAAATAAGAACCATTATTTGCAGGCAACACCCCAAGTTCTTTAAATTGTTTTTCTATATAATTAGCGGCCAATTTGTCGCCTATATTAACATACCCTCTTCCATGGTATTTATTAGAGGCAAGTTCATTTAAAACCAATCTAGAATAATCAATATCTTGCGCACTCAAAGTTAAAATAGCCCCAAAAAACAAAAACGAAATATACTTTTTAATCATTTTACAAAAATATGTGATTAGTTTGCAACCACCAAATTAAACATAAAACACTAGTATTTAAATAGTTAACAAATTGTTTGTAATTTATACTAGCTGGGCAAAAAAAAAATTGTGATTTTAGATAAAAAAGGTAGTTATTTGCACCAACAAAATTTT
>JBDNIM010000091.1:0-1916 GCA_041688295.1 Bacteroidia bacterium | reverse complement strand
TGAATCAATTTTAGATAAAAGTAAGTTATAAAATACTTGTAAGATAATAGCAACTATCAAACCAGCAACTGTTGTTAACAAGGCCACTTTAATACCACCCGCAACAATTGTTGGAGAAATATCACCAGCTTTTGCAATGTCATCAAATGCACCAATCATACCAATTACTGTTCCTAAGAAACCCAACATTGGTGCCAATGCTATAAATAGCGATATCCAAACCATTCCTTTTTCTAATTGACCCATTTGAACCGAACCATAAGATTGAACAGAAGCTTCAACTTTATCAATACCTTCGTTCACTCTATCCAAACCTTGGTAATAAATACTTGCGATTGGCCCTTTTGTGTTTTTGCACTCTTCTTTTGCAGCGTCAACACCCTTTGTTCTCAAAATTTCTTCTATTCTGATAACAAATTTTTCTGTGTTGATTCCCATTAAGAATAAAGTAATAATTCTTTCAATTACAATAGCCAAACCCAAAAGCAAACAAATTAAAACGGGTGACATCCATACTGGATCGCCTTCAATAAATTTGGTTTTGATGATTTGATGGCTGGATTTTTTTGGCTCTTCTTTTTTAACTGGCTCTTCATTTTCTGCTTTTGTTGTTTCAACAACTGTTGTGTCAGGCGTTTTAGATGTTGTATCTTGAGCCATTAAAGATGAAACATTGCTAAGTGCAAAGCTAATTCCAAGAATTAAAGTGAATAATTTTTTCATTTTTTTTGATTTTCTAACTATTTTGACTGCAAAAATATTAAAAAAATCCACATATTCCATTATATTGTTGTTAAATTATGTTTTTTTCTTCAAATTTATCATAAAACAGCATTTTCTTAGTTAAAAAGCCATTATTTTGTACTCTCATTTAAAAATGTCTAAAACGATAACAAAATATTTTTGCAAAAACTGCGGTTATGCAGCTTCCAAATGGTTGGGAAAGTGTCCTTCATGCGAAGCTTGGAACACTTTTTCGGAAGAAATTATTAAAAAAAGTGCAGAAACGAAACATTTGTGGGGTAAAAACACAAAACAAACCGTTGAAGCCACAAAAATTCAAGACATACAAAAAGGCAACGAAACTCGATTTATGTTGTCGGATAATGAGCTAAACCGTGTTTTGGGGGGTGGATTGGTGCCAGGTTCTGTTACTTTGATCGGTGGCGAGCCGGGCATAGGCAAGTCAACCTTATTGCTACAATTGGCTTTAAATTTTAAGAAAAAAATATTATATGTGAGTGGCGAGGAAAGCGAATCGCAGTTAAAAATGAGGGCCGAGCGAATTGGAATAAAAAATGAGGAGTGTTATGTGCTTTGCGAAACCAATTTAAACAATCTGTTAAATTTCTTGAAATCTGATTCACCTGAGTTTTTGATTATTGATTCGGTGCAAACACTTTCGAGCGAAAATATTGATTCGCCACCAGGAAGCATTAGTCAGATTAAGGAATCTACAGCCGAATTGATTCGATTTGCGAAAGAAACGGGTGTGCCTGTTTTTTTAATAGGTCATATTAACAAGGATGGAAACATCGCAGGGCCAAAGGTTTTGGAACACATGGTGGATACTGTTTTGCAGTTTGAAGGCGACAGACATTATAACTACCGTATTTTGCGCACGCTAAAAAACAGGTTTGGTTCAGCAAGCGAAATTGGTATATATGAAATGAGGGGCGATGGTTTAAGAGAAATTGAAAACCCTTCGGAAATTTTAATTTCTGAGCGAGACGAGCTTTTGAGTGGTATTACAATTAGCTGTGCGGTTGAGGGTATTCGCCCAATTTTGCTAGAGACCCAGGCATTGGTTAGTTCTGCTGTTTATGGCACGCCTCAAAGAACGAGCAATGGTTTCGACCTCAGAAGGTTGAGTATGTTATTAGCTGTTTTAGAAAAAAGATGTGGTTTTCAGTTGG
>JBDNIM010000090.1:0-3658 GCA_041688295.1 Bacteroidia bacterium | reverse complement strand
TTTCATTCAGTATCTTTGACATCTTAAAAACAACAATCATAAAATCAGTTTTCCAATTGTATTGTTGTGATTTGCTTTCATTCAGTATCTTTGACATCTTAAAAACAACATTTAAGTTTTCTTAACTCAGTATGGCATTGTTGTGATTTGCTTTCATTCAGTATCTTTGACATCTTAAAAACAACATACCCCTAGCTTAACCATTGCTAGACTAAGCGGAGTTGTTCTTTGGTCATTGAAAAAAATCGTTTTTAAACGGTGCTTAGCCCCAGGCTTTTCACCGTTTTTTTGTTTCTAAAACATTTGTAGTTGTTGGCTCGCCACCTGGGGTGCGCTTTCTTTTTTGCCGTAATAAACCTCCATGTCTCCAAATTGCTTGTCGGTTATGCTCATAATAATGACTTGCCCTTTGTCGGGCAATCCTTTTCTAACTCTTTTTATGTGCACTGCCGCATTCTCTCTGCTAGGGCAATGCCGCAAATAGATGCTAAACTGCATCATTGTAAACCCATCTGCCATAATGTTTTTTCTAAACTTACTAGCAATCTTTCTTTCGCTGGCCGTTGCTGTCGGTAAATCAAAAAGCACTATCACCCACATAATTCTGTATGCATTCAGTCGTTCTGTATTGCCCATGGTTTTGCATTTTTTATAGTTTTTATAGTTGAGGGTAAAGTATTTTTGATTGCACACCCTCAAAACATTTGCTCAAGCTAGCCGTTGTCCGTTGCATGGCAACCATCAGCGGGCTGCTTTCGTTGTTTATCTTTACATCCACAATCGGCAATTGCAGCAAAATTGCTTTTATCTCTGTCGCAATGTTTTCCATTGTGGGGTGTTCTTTATATATTTTCAAAACTATTTGATCCACAAAAGGCCGATAGGGTTCCATGATATCGTCTGCCAAACAATAGGCATTGTATTTGTTTCTGTGGTGAATGCCAAGGGTGGGCAACAATCCGCTGCCCACAAGGTTTCTGGCCGTTATGGCCCTCAAAATGGCATATCCATAATTTAAAACAGCATTGGGGTGTTTGCCCTCTCGGTCTCTTAAAAACCCGAGCTCGCTGCCAAACAAATGTTTCCAATAATGGGCTGCTGCTCGTCCTTCATAGTTCTCAGGGTCGCCACTTCTAATGTTCTTGGCCATCTGCACCATCAGTTCCCAATCGCCATGCCCTGTGCTTTTCAATACTTGTGCTTGGTTCTTTATTTTCTGTTCCACAGTTTGCGCCCACAATTGTTTCTTTAGGGGCTGCGAGGCATTAATTTGTTGCGCAAATCTTTCGGCTTGCAGGGTGTTCCCCTCCAGGTTCAGCATCAATCCAGTAGGGTGGTGGCTGCTGTCGCAGGTTATAAATGCAACATTGTTTGCCAATAGTTTGCCTATCAAAGCTTGCGAAATGGTTATTTGCTGATGGTCTAAAATAACAATGCCAATGTCCTCTATTGGTATGGTCGTGCTGCGGTCGGATTCTCTCAATCCGCTTTTGTTCTCGGGCAATGTAATCAGCAATTGCTCGTTTTGCGTTCGCAAATAGGCAGGGTTGCCAAAATAGAGGGTGCGTTTTATCATCGCTTATTGTTAATTAGCAAATTGATATTTTTATTTGTTATATCCTAAAAAACCAATGAGATTTAAAATGGGTTGCCATTATAAAGGAGGTCATATTTGGTTTCTGTATTATTTGAAAACTATATTTCCATCAATATTTATTTCAAAATCCTTTCCTTCAATGATACAAGTAAAGTTGTCAGCATTTAACATTAACCTACTTTGGTAATTTTCAGGTTTGAAATTGACGTCTCCGTTTGTTAACTCATCATTTTTTCTTGCTTCTAAATGATTTTGCAAATAAATATATTTAGTAACGCCTATATCATTAAATTTAAATACTCTATATGTTCTTTTCAATAAATCAATTAAAGATAATGTTGTTAACTCTTCTTTATTCTCTTTAAAAAAAACACATTTAACTCCCACTTTTAAAATATGTTTTAATGAAAGTTCAATTTCCTTTTTCCCCTTTCCGATAGTAGTTTTATTGTAAAAAGGTTCTTTGAAAATATCGTTCTCGTTTTTTAGTCCCAGTTGCGAAAGTTCATATAAGCCCATAATTTTAAATGCTCTTTGTATTTTATTTTCTTCAACTCTTTCATATAATAAACAATATGAATTTGTATCATTTTGTGCATAAACACTTTGTTTGTATTCATGTTTGGATTTAAAAGCATGTTCATTAATCTTAACTGCCTTGTCCGTGCCTAGGTAGCCTCTTCCAGCTGCAACCTTACATCTTACTTTTTTTATAACCTCGCTGCCTTTATGGAATGGAATTGGTTCAAGTTTGGCTTGGTCGAAACTCATGCCTCTGTCCATTCTTTTTTGGAGTTCGTTGTGCACTAATTCTTTAACTTTATCATCTACAATATGCTTGCAATCATTAATACTTGTAAAAGTAGAAATTGGATAACGTTCTACTAAAATAATAGCATCATCTTTTTTTATTGCGCCAAAAAAACTGTCTTTGTGCAATTGGCCTCTAATACTGTCACCTTTAGCAACTAGGGGGATTCTTTTGCCATCAACATCTAATTTATATTGCCATTTTCCATTCTCCAACTTCTCTTTAACAAATTGTATTACACCTCTTTTTCTAACATTTTTTACGGTTGGAGTAAGCGTTCTGTGTTGGGCTTGATAGTTTATTAACACATCGTCTTCAATACTCAAAATATGTTTTGATGTAAAGTTTTTCCATTGTTTGGGTTCTTCATTATATCCAATGTTACTCTCATTTGCTTCATTGTATTTTAATAATATTTTATCTCTAATTGCTGCTGATGGAATAAGGGTTAAAACAGCTGCATCAATCGCATGATGGCTATGTTTCGTTCTGTCTTTCTTTTCTAGTCTTGGTTGAATTTTATATATTTTTCTAAAATCGGCAGTGGTGTTTCCTTTTTGAACTTCTACTCTTCTAAAAACAGTTTTTAAATAAGGTAAAGAATATTTTGTCATTGTTTGCGTATCTCTTAACTGGCTATTTCTAAATCCAACTTTATATTCTTTCATTAAAAAAGTTTGTAATTTATAACGCCAATAATTTAATTCCCTTTTTCTGTAATGCCTGCCAACAATAATATTGCTTTTAATTTCTTTGTCATCTGAAGATTTATCATACCACGCTTGTAAATCATTTTCTAATTCAATTATTTTTTTAAACTTCAGAATTATTTTTTTCTTACCATCTCTTCCTTTAATTTCTTCTTTTGATAAATCTCCAAATATTACTTGCAATGTATTTAATATCGGTTTATAAATAATTCCATTGTGCGTATATTCTGATTCGTAATTAGGGCATTCGCTTGGCAACCTTTTGCCCTTTATCTGTTGATTATAAGTTTTGTCTGCAATGGTTAGGTTTTTTAACTCATTATCAAAACTCATGCTTGCCGGAATACTGTGTTCATAGTCATATTTAGCCCCATTTAGTAAATCGCTTAAACTTATCGTTCGTCCTGTATATATGCAAAGTCTTTTTTGTTCTTCCCAAAGTCTTATTTTATCAATTAGGTTTTTGTCTTGAGGATTGAAGTTTGTTTTGCTATTAATATTTATTTCGTCTATTTGTTTCCTGTAAATTTCATTTTGTTT
>JBDNIM010000089.1:0-3606 GCA_041688295.1 Bacteroidia bacterium | reverse complement strand
TTTTATTGTATAATTTGGCAGAGAAAGTGCCGTTGATATAATACACCAATTGACCACTAGCACCAGGAACTAATTTTATTTTTGTTACAGTAACGCTTGCATTTCCAGAACTGCCTCCTGCAGGATACAAAAATATTCATTGTTATTTTTGTCTGTGCTACTTTTATTCAATTAAGTTTCGTTAGGCCAGTTATTAATAAAAAAATATATTGGTTTTAATTTAGGCTTATTGTTTTATTTTTATTAATTTATAAAACACATTATTTGCTTTTAAAAAATAAACTCCTTCATTTAGCATCAATAGGTTTAAAGATATTTCGTTTTCGCTTGTTTGCCCTTCCAAAATTATTTTACCCAATTTATCTAGTAGCATAAATTGAATTATTTTAGCCGTGTTGCTTTTAATTGTTAAATTGCTGGCAAACGGGTTTGGGTAGATTAATATAATGGGCTCTGTTTTTGGAATATTTGTATTTACATTGCATTTAACCATTTGTATATCAATCGTTTTTCGAGCCACACAAAAATTACTATTTGTTGCTATAATATTAAAATTATCGGCAGTTTTTAAAATAAAAGAATCTTTGTAAACCACCGAATTTATGGAATACGAGTTATAATTGGGTAAGTTTATTTTCCATTGGTTACCAACACATAATGCGGAATCATAAAATTGAGATAAATTTGGCAAACCATAAGATGTTAAATGAATACTGTCTGTAAAAGCGCAATTTTGCTGGTTTATAACTTTAAAAATGTGTGGGCCATTTGTATTTATTTGAAAAATATTTTTATTCCATTCAATGTTATTCCATTCATAATAACTCATGCCACTAGGTAATATGATAGTATAATTTTTACCTACACAAAAACCGGTATCTCTCCCTAAATTAAATTGAGGTATTGGTTTAGGAATAATTTTTATGGTATCTAATAATTTACATAGGTTACTATCTTCTAAAATAATAGAGTAAAAATTATTGGGCCTAATAGCTAAGCTATCAGCAATTAAAATATTTTGGTAATACCAGTTTTTAATATTTTGGGGTTTACCAATCTTTGCAACCTTATTCAAACATATTGTTTCTGTTATGTTTAATTTATTTATAGGCACAAAAGATTTAATTATGCAAGAATCTTGAGCAATACAGCCAAATTTATTAGTGGCTTTTAAATCTAATTTCCCCTCGTTAGCTTTGTATTTATTAGTGCCTATTTTGTTGTTCCAAAAGTAATTAACAAATGTATCTTGCACTTGTATTAAGGTATCTTTACCGCTACAAATTATTGCGTTTTTGGGCAAACTTATTTGTGGTTTTGATACCGTTATATTTACCGAATCTTTATACACGCATAGCTGTTGACTTGTAGCGGTTAATACTATTTTTGAGGTGGAGCTCGTTTTAAAGGTAAAAGCAGTACTAGTAGTTTTATTGTTTTGCCATAAAAACTGTAAAAAACCTAAATTATTTGGGTTTAAGGTTAGTGTGTCGTTAAGGCAAATGGTTTTATCCACTCCCAACTCGGGCAATAATATGGGATCTTGTGATAGGTAAACTATTAAAGTATCTCTTTTTTTACATGCAGAATTCCCATAAGTTATTATTAATTCAAATTTTTCAACGGAGTCTGAAAGTATTTTAATTTTGGCTGTTTTATAAATTGTATTATTAGCTAATCTTTTCCATTGGTATAAATAGCCATTAACGCTATCTTCGCCCATTTCAATGGCAATTTTTCTGCACCCTTGGTAAAATGGCTTAATTTGATGTTTTAAAATGGGCAAATCATAGAAACTAAGAAGGCCCATACCTATGATGTTTTTTACCCACGGTTGAGATAAAGGCCGCCCATCGTAACTTAGTCCTGTAATGTTGCAGCTATTTTTATTTAATTGTAATACAATTTTATTATTGCGCTTAAAACCATTAGAAATGGTAACCGTATTGTCGCCTTCTATTTTAAATAAAGAATAAAAATAATTATCCAAATTAACAGTATCGTTGGGGTTTTGCAAATTCAAAGTTATTTCTGTTTGGTTGGCATTACTATAATAAGCACTTTTTATATTTGGAGGGTCAATATTAGTTTTTCTATTGCTGCCGTAAATATCTCTTGAAATCAATGCCGCCAATTGTTTTCCTAATAACTCATAGCCATCTACAAATCCAAAGTGGCAACCATCGCCATTATTCATGCCATTTGCGCTTAACGTTTTGCATTTGTTGAGTGTAAATTCAAATTTTCTTTGTACTTCTCTTAATGCTAAACTAGGGTTTCCACAACCACCGCGTACCTGAACCACATATAGTTTTTTAAATCCTTTAAAATCTTTATTCCAGTTGGTATTAATTATTTTAAATAAGCTGTCGTGGAGTTTGGCATTAGCCCCATCTGACTCCCCTTGGTAATAAATAATGCCCGTAATATTATTTTGTAATTGGGCTTTTTGTGTCCTATATAAAAGCCTACCATAAATAGAGTTTAAATTTAATGAATTTCCAAAAGTAGGGATATGCTGTGATATGGATGTGCCGCCAACTGCTCCATTGATTAGACAAATAGGAATATTAAAAGAATCCAATAAATTTTTAGCCATAACAGCTCCCCACTCTCCAACACAGCCTGAGTTATAAAAACCTGTAGCATTTATTTTATGCCAATTGGTATCTGTTTGGGCAAAATAACTATTTGGATTACTATTGCCAAAGCTACGGATAAAGGTATCATTATAATTGGTATTATAAATTGAAGGTAAGCCGTAATCGGCAGCAACGGCATTACTTTGGCCTTGTATTAAATACACATCGCCAACCATTATGCTATTTACCGTTTGTGAGTAAGTTGAAGAACCGGTTAAACTATAGGTTATAGTGTAAAAATATTTTCCAGCCTCCAATTCTATTTTTTGATTGAAATTTGCAATTCCACGCGTAAAATGTAGTTTTCTTTTGTGCGTTTTTATGTTTACACCAGATTTGTAAATGGCAATTTCTAAATTGGAAAACCCATTATTATTTACAAATCCTTGGATTAAATATTCTCCTTTTTTTGTTTTTTTGTTTTGAGCTATAAAAGCACCATTTTTTGGTGCGTTAATAAATATTAATTGCGATTGTGCAAACCCAACCTGCAACAAAATTAAAAAACTAATAATATATTTTAAATTCATAAGGCAAATGTACTCTTTTTTATTGATAACAGTATTTAAGAAAAAACCTGTTATCCAAAACTTGCACTAAATAAATATTTTGTAAATCTAAGTTTCCATTGGTTTTCAATTCGCAGTATTCGGTATATAGTTAATTTGTGAGCAGCGAGTTAGTCATAAGTTAATAAAACCATGCTTTGGTTAAAAATTATGGACATTACTAAATATAATAATGCCCAAAACCTATTTTATATTAACCCAAAAAAAAATTAGGTCAAGTCCTCGTTGATTGTTTAATTGGTTCTGCTTTCAAAAAATTCACCTTCGGTTATATCTACAGTTCCTCCGTTTTTATTGTATAATTTGGCAGAGAAAGTGCCGTTGATAAATTTTATATTATTGCCTGCATCTTTAATTTTTGTAATGGTTATTCTAGTATTTCCTTTGGGCGCACC
>JBDNIM010000088.1:0-3607 GCA_041688295.1 Bacteroidia bacterium | reverse complement strand
TTGTTTGCCCAAACCTGTTCAACATCGCCAGCTCTTTTACTACCAATTTTATAATTTAGTTTTATGTGGTTGTTTTGCTCAAAACTATCAATAATTTCCATCACAGAAAAACCATTTCCGGTGCCAATATTTATAACATCAAAATGAATATTTGCATTGTTGTCTAAATATTGCAAAGCCAAAACATGCGCTTTAGCTAAATCCACAACATGGATATAATCTCTGATGCAAGTGCCATCGGCAGTTTTGTAATCGTTGCCAAAAACAGTAAGTTCTTTTCTAATGCCTATAGCAGTTTGGGTAATAAAGGGCATCAAATTATTGGGTACGCCCAGCGGCAACTCGCCAATTAAGGCAGATTCGTGTGCACCAATTGGGTTAAAATATCTTAAAGCAATGGTGTGAAAATTTAGAGAATCTTTTAAAATAGCTTCGCCAATTTGCTTGGTGTTGCCATAAGGAGAAGTGGCGGTTTTTATAGGCGAATTTTCATCTACGGGACAATTGTCTGGTTCTCCATAAACAGTGCACGATGAACTGAAAACAATTTTAGATACATTTTTCAATGCCATCACTTCTAAAAGAGAAATAAGTCCGCCAACATTGTTTCTATAATATTTTAGGGGTTCGGCAACCGATTCGCCAACGGCTTTGAAAGCAGCAAAATGAATGACACTATCAATCTTGTGTTTATTGAAAATCTCCGATAAAGCGTTCTTGTCATTGATGTCATTTTGATAATACACACATTTTTTATTCGTTATTTTTTCAATGTTGCTTAAAACAGAAAAGTTTGTATTGCTAAGGTCATCAATAATAATAGGTTCAAAACCATTGTTTAAAAGCTCAACAACAGTGTGCGAACCAATGTACCCTAAACCGCCTGTAACAAGAATGTTTTTCATGAAATTCGTTTTACAGTTTTGTCTTTTAACTCATATTTTTGCCCGCTTTCCGAACAAGTTGCCAAGCCGTTTGCATCAAAAATTAGTTTCTGACCATATTCGCTCATCCAACCAGTTTGTTTAGCCGGATTGCCCACCACTAGTGCAAAATCGGGAATATGTTTGGTTACCACAGCGCCTGCACCAATAAAAGCAAATTGCCCAATATCGTGTCCGCAAACAATGGTTGCATTGGCGCCAATGCTAGCGCCCTTGCCTACATGCGTTTTTGAATATTGGTCTTTTCTATTCACGGCACTCCTCGGATTAATTACATTTGTGAAAACCATGCTTGGACCTAAAAAAACATCGTCATCGCAGGTTACACCAGTGTAAATAGAAACATTATTTTGTACTTTTACATTTTTGCCCAAAATAACTTCTGGAGAAATAACAACATTTTGCCCAATATTACACTTTTCGCCTAACACACAGTTGGACATAATATGGCTAAAATGCCAAATCTTTGTACCATCGCCAATGACGCAACCTTCATCAATAATTGCACTGGGGTGAAAATAAAATTTTTCAGCCATTGTTTATAAATCTAAAACTTTTTCAAATGGTGTTTTTCCATCAAATAACATTTCAGGATTTTCTAGCAGGTTTTTTACCCTTACTAAAAAGCTAACGCTTTCTCTTCCGTCAATAATTCTATGGTCGTAGCTCAGCGCCACATACATAATAGGACGAATAACAATCTGCCCGTTTTCTACCATGGCTCTTTCAACAATGTTGTGCATGCCCAAAATAGCAGATTGTGGAGGGTTTACAATTGGAGTACTCAACATACTGCCAAATACACCACCATTTGTAATTGTGAATGTGCCACCCGTCATTTCATCCATTGATAATTTATTGTCTCTGGCTTTTCCAGCCAATCTTTTAACTTCTTTTTCAATACCAGCCAAACTCAAAGTTTCTGCATTTCTGATAACAGGCACCACTAAGCCTCTAGGTCCAGAAACCGCTATTGAAATGTCGCAATAATCATTAAACTGAATAGAATCGCCATCAATAAAAGCATTCACAGCTGGCCAATCTTTTAGCGCGATGCAACAAGCGCGTGTAAAAAAACTCATGAAACCCAAACCCACTTCGTGTTTTTCTAAAAAAGTAGTTTTGTATTTCGCACGCAAATCCATAATTGGTTTCATATTCACTTCGTTAAAAGTGGTTAACATGGCGGTTTCGTTTTTTGCAGCTACCAATCTTTTAGCAACCGTTTTGCGCAAATTGGTCATTTTTTCAAGCCTTGTGTTTCTTTCGCCACTTGGGTTGCTATATTTATTGCCAGAACCACCGCCACCACCTTGGGCAACAATCGCTTCTAACACATCCGTTCTTGTAATTCTTCCGTTAGGTCCGCTGCCTTTCATCTGGCTTGGTTTAATGCCATGTTCCAACATTAATTCCTTTGCCAATGGCGCAATGTGCACATCAGAATCCATTGAAACAGCAGGGCTTACTTCTTTCACAACTTCTACTTTTTTCTCTTCTTTTGCGGCAGGTTTTGCGTCTTCAACTTTCTTTGTTTCAGTTTTTGGCGCAGCAACCCCTTCCGGAGCTTTTGCCATGTCATCAATCTCTACAATAACATCACCAACTTTGATATCATCGCCATCTTTAGCCATTTGTTTTGTAATTATGCCTGCTTTTTCAGCATTCACCTCAAATGTTGCTTTCTCACTTTCCAATTCTACTAGCGGTTCGTCTAATTTAACATAGTCGCCCACTTGTTTTAACCATTTAGAAACAGTTACCTCACTGATTGATTCGCCAGGACTCGGAACTTTAATTGCAATTGCCATTTTTGAAAATTATTGTATTTGAGCGCAAAAGTAATCATTTTTTATAAAAAAATGATGTTATTCCTTGTTAATTTTATTGCACGCTTGCAAAACAAAAATCGGCTACCCTGTTTTATTTTTTTGTTAAAATAAAAGACAAGAAGTTGATAAAAAACGAAACTATAAAACAAAATATAAATAACTTGGTTAACATAAAGTGCTGTATTTTAACACTTACATTCATAAAACCTCAAATCAATGGGTAACATTTGTTCATGGAGCTGGCGGCAGTAGCAGTATTTGGTTTAAGCAAATAAAAGATTTCAAACAACATTTTAATGTTTTATTAATTGATTTAAGAGGTCATGGAAAATCCAAAAAAGACTTTTATGAAAAACTTAAACAATACACATTTGATACCATTGGCAGCGATGTCATTGAGGTTCTAGACTTTTTAAAAATTGAATCTACACATTTTGTAGGCATTTCTTTGGGAACCATCATTGTTAGGGAAATAACCGAACGCCACCCTGAACGAAGCAAAACATTAATTTTAGGGGGAGCCATAATGAAGCTAAATTTCAGAGGGCAATTGTTGATGCATACAGGTGTATTGCTAAAATCTGTATTACCTTATTTAATCTTATATAGATTTTTTGCTTTGATAATTATGCCTAGAAAAAAACACAGAGAATCTCGCAACTTATTTATAAACGAAGCTAAAAAACTTTATCAAAAAGAATTTATAAGATGGTTTACTTTGGTTTCAGAAGTAAACCCTTTGCTAAAATTTTTCAGAATAAAAGATAGCGGAGTGCCAACACTTTATATCATGGGAGCTGAAGATTATATGTTTTTACCATCAATATCCAA
>JBDNIM010000087.1:0-6073 GCA_041688295.1 Bacteroidia bacterium | reverse complement strand
TTTTAGGTATTATATAATTTGAAATTATTGGGCATGGAAACAGAAATGCTATTAATACTTTCTAATGATTTCTTCTACAATTTCGGGGTTTAGCAAAGTACTGATATCGCCAATCGCTTCTGTTTCTCCTTCGGCAATTTTCCTTAAAATTCTGCGCATAATTTTTCCGCTGCGGGTTTTGGGCAATCCACTCACAATAATAAACCTATCGGGTTTGGCAATTGCACCAATATTTTGGCTAACAATGGCAATTAATTCTGCAAAGAGTAGGGTTTCGTTATCCGTTATAATATCTAAAATTACAAATGCAACAATGCCTTGGCCTTTTATGTCGTGGGGCATTCCTACAACAGCACTTTCAACAATATTCGGGTGTTGGTTAATAGCGTTTTCGAGTTCGGCAGTGCCAATTCTATGGCCGCTAACATTCAAAACATCGTCAACTCTGCCAGTTATTCTATAAAAACCATTTTCATCTCTAAAACAACCATCGCCTGTGAAATAATAATTGGGATGTGGGGCAAAATAAGTGTTTATGCATCTTTCATGGTCATTGTAGGTTGTGCTGATAATGCCTGGCCAAGTATTTTTGATGGCTAAGTTGCCTTTTGTGTTGTTTTCTGTAATTTCCTTTCCTTTTTCATCTAGTATAACGGGAACAATTCCTGGCAATGGGAGAGTGGCAAAACAAGGTTTTTCGGGCGTAATACCTGCCAAATTTGACAACATAATGCCGCCTGTTTCTGTTTGCCACCATGTGTCCACAACGGGGCAATTGTTTTTGCCAATATTGGTTTTTAGCCAATGCCAAGCCTCTTCGTTAATGGGTTCGCCTACGGAGCCCAGCACTTTCAGACTGCTTAAATCATTTTTATTTAAAAATTCAGAGCCGCAAGCGATCAAACTTCTAATTGCAGTGGGGGCGGTATAAAAAATATTGACTTTGTGTTTTTCTACTATTTGCCAAAAACGGCTAGCATCGGGCCAAGTTGGTATGCCTTCAAACATTAAACTTGTGGCGCCTGCGCTCAGTGGTCCATAAAGAATATAGCTGTGTCCTGTTATCCATCCAATATCGGCAGTGCAAAAATGCACTTGTTCTGCTTGGTATTGAAATACATTTAAAAATGTATAATTCGTCCAAACCATATATCCAGCGATGGAATGAACCACGCCTTTTGGTTTTCCTGTAGAGCCAGATGTATATAAAATAAACAAAGGGTCGTTGGCGTCCATTTGTTCGGGAGAAACAAAAACATCTTTAGGTATATTTAATTCTGCATCGTGCAACCATATATCTCTGTTTTCTTGCATTTCAATGTCGAGATTTGTTCTTTTATAAACCAAAACTTTTTTCACTGAGTTGGTTTTAAGCAACGCCTCGTCAACGATGGGTTTCAGTGCCAAATCCTTTGCGCCACGAAATCCACCATCGCAGGTAACAATATATTCTGCTTGTGCATCGTTTATTCTATCGGCAATTGCCTGAGCAGAAAATCCGCCAAAAATGACGGAATGAATGGCTCCAATTCTCGCACAAGCCAAAACGGCATAAGCTATTTCGGGAACCATGCCCATATATATACAAACCCGATCACCTTTTTTGACCCCCATGTTTTTTAAAACCGCAGCCATAAGATTCACCTTTTTGGAAAGCTCAAAATAAGAAATCTCTTGATGCTTTTCGTCAGGATGATTGGGTTCCCAAATTATTGCTGTTTGATTGCCTTTTTCTGGCAGGTGTCTGTCAATACAATTTTCTGTTATATTCAGTTTTGCACCATTAAACCATGTGTTTTTTCCGTTTTTAAAGTCAGAAGAGAACACCTTTGTCCATTTTTTTTGCCATGTAAAATGGGTGGCAATATTGGCCCAAAAAGCTTCTGGATTGTCAATACTTTGGTGATAATCAGTTAGGTATTGTTCGTGCGATTGAATTTGATATGACATAAAAATGAAGTACAATTATACACCTTAAATTTCAGGAAAGCAAGCACCAAAAAAAAACTGAAAAAATGATTTGCAAATATGAAATCAATTTTTACCTTTGCAGTCCTTTTTAACGATTGCCCGATCGTCTAATGGCAGGACTACTGTTTTTGGTGCAGTGTATGTTGGTTCGAATCCAGCTCGGGCAACATTTTTAGAAAGAATAAAACCTTAACAAAGTGTCTATAATCAACAAAGTTAAAATTTTTAGCGGCTCAGCATCTTATTCGCTTGCTGCAAAAATAGCCGATCATTTTGGCATGCCTCTTGGAGATTTGACAATTAATAAATTTAGTGATGGCGAAATGCAACCATCTTTTAACGAATCTGTTAGGGGTTGCGATTTGTTTATTGTTCAATCCACAAATCCTCCTGGCGACAATTTATTAGAACTTTTATTAATTATGGATGCTGCTAAAAGAGCCTCAGCTAATCATATAACAGTTGTAATTCCTTATTATGGTTACGCAAGACAAGATAGAAAAGACAAGCCTAGGGTTTCTATTGGTAGCAAAATGATAGCCGATGTTTTGAGTGCTGCTGGCGCAAACAGAGTTATCACGATGGATTTGCATGCACCTCAAATTCAAGGTTTCTTTAATGTACCTGTCGATCATTTAGATTCTTCAGTTATTTTTATTCCATATATTAAATCGCTTCAATTAGAAAAACTTGTGATTGCTGCGCCAGATGTGGGTGCGAGTAATAGAAACAGAGAATATGCTAAAGCTTTAGGTGTGCCAATGGTTATTTGCGACAAAGAAAGACGCAAAGCCAACGAAATTGCAAGTATGACAATTATTGGTGATGTGAACGGAATGGATGTTGTGTTAGTAGATGATTTGATAGACACAGCAGGCACCCTTTCAAAAGCAGCTCAATTGATAAAAGAAAGTGGCGCAAGAAGCGTTAGAGCAGTGTGTACGCACCCTGTTTTGAGCGGAAAAGCCTACGAAAACATAGAAAACAGCGTTTTGGAAGAATTGATTGTTTGCGACACAATGCCAATGAAACAGTCTTCTCCAAAAATTAGAGTGCTATCTGTAGCCCCTTTAATTAGCAAAGCAATAAGAAATATCCATGAACACGGTTCTATTAGTTCCTTGTTCAAACTTGATAATAGTTTCCAACATAATTTAATTTAATTCAATCAAAAAAAAATGAAAACAGTAGCATTAACAGGCGAGTTGAGAACCGATTTAGGTTCTAAATACTCCAATGCGTTGAGAAACGAAGGTAAAGTACCATGTGTATTATACGGAGAAGGAAATTTAGTTCACTTCTTTGTGTATTCACCTGATTTTAAAGCCCTCGTTTACACGCCAAACACTTACAAAGTACAATTGTCTATCGGTGGTAAAAATTACATGGCAATTTTGCAAGACATGCAATTTCACCCAGTAAACGAATCTATCATGCACGCAGACTTTTTGTCTGTAACAGAGGTAAAACCAATTACAGTAACTATTCCAGTGAAAGTTGCAGGAAATTCTCCGGGTGTTAGAGCCGGTGGAAAATTAATTCAAAAAATCTCAAGAATAAAAATCAAAGCTTTGATTGCAAATATCCCTGATTTTGTTGAATTAAATATTGATGCTTTAGATTTAGGACAATCAATCAAAGTTAAAGACATTGAATTGTCTGGAGTAGAAATACTTGATAACAAAGAAAATGCGGTGGTTTCTGTTAAAATGACAAGAAATGTTGTTAAAGCAGAAGAGCCAGCTAAAAAATAATATTTAAAACAAATTATTGTAAAAAAAGCCTTGCATTTATGCAAGGCTTTTTTTTTGAATAAATTTTTTACATTATACCAAATAGGCTTTCAATATAGTCCAATTACCCCTGCGCTTGATTGTCCTATTTTTAAGCTATATCTCCGCTCAAGAAATCATACTTTTGTATTGTATAAAAAAGAATTTCTAAGGCGGAGCTGGCTGGCATTTAAAACCGAATATGCTTTCAATATAGTCCAATTACCGCTGCGCTTGATTGTCCTATTTTTAAGCTATATTTCCGCTCAAGAAACTGTACTTTTTTATTGTATAAAAAAGAATTTATAAGGCGGAGCTGGCTGGCATTTACTATTCTAAAATTTTAAAATAGTTTGGGCTATTTTAAAATTGGTATTACACATTAATTATTAATAATACGGCTTCTGCAAAATTCTTAAAAAAGTAGTTTTTTAAGAATATCGGGAGCATTTATACCTTCGTTAAAAACCAAGTCTAAAGCACTAAGATTGGGCAGGAAGGGCTGTTTGTCTTCAAACACTTGATAGTAGTGCAATAAAGGAATATCTTTAGGCTGTTCTATAATTAAAGACGAGCTTTCTTCAATACTGTATGTTTTAGAAATTCTCAGAGCTTTTAAAATTAAATTTAAAAAAGCAAGATTTAAATCCCATAAATGGATGTTCTTTTCTTTTAAAATAGCTTCAATCTGATAATCGTAATATTCAAAAAACGGGCTTTTGTTATAGCTGGTTTTTAGGGCGTTAAAAAACTGTTTGTCCCAATTTGTAGAATAATCTATTCTCACATTTTGGTAATCTCCAATGCGACTTTCCTTTATTAATGGCACGCTGAATGATTTTATGCCTTGAAAAGTACCATAATCCAAATGGTTTCTGAATGTCTGTTTAGGAAAACTTTTTTCATTAACGATGCTTGGCTTCTCGCAGTCAATATACTGCTTTATCCAAGCCAAATTTGGACAAATCCAAAGCGGCAGAAAAGTATTTAATTCCTTGTTTTCCATGTTTTTACCTGGCCTTTGTCGCTTGTTTTTTCTAATAAATAGCTGTTTTTTTGTTTCAAAACAGGGTGTTTCTGTTTGGGGTTTATTTCATTTAATGGCACCAATACAAATCGCCTGTTTTGAATTTCGGGGTGCGGAATTGTTAGGTTGTTTAAACTAATAATTCTATTTTCGTAATAAAGAATGTCAATGTCAATGGTTCGTGGGCCGTATCTTTCTTTTCTTTCTCTTCCCAACTGTTTTTCAATTTTTAAAATAATATCGAGGGTTTGTTTTGGTGTTTTTATTGTTTTTAATTCTATCACTAAGTTGAAAAAGTCAGGTTGAGGAATATTTCCCCAAGCTTCTGTGGTGTATAATTTAGATTGTTTTGAAACGACTCCTAGCTGTTTTTTTATTTTAGCCAAAGCCAAATCCAATGTTTGTAGAACATTTCCTTGGTTTCCTCCAAGTATTAGTGTAATGCGTTGTTTTTTCAATTTTTAATGATTAATATTGTACTTTAAATTATGGACAAATTTAAGATTTTGTTTTATATCGTAATAGGATTAATTTATTTTATCTCAAAAGCTTATGGTTCTGAAAAAAAGAAGCAGAATAAACGCAGTTTCGAGAAAAAACCAGTTAACCAAAGAACTGCCGAAGATATATTCGAAGATTTAAAACGACAGTTTAAATTGCCAGACAATAATGTGCCATCAGTTCCAAAACCCGTGCTTAACAGACCTGAGCCTATTAATTATGAATCGCCCGTTAACGGTTATCAAAAAATGACCAAAACTAAATTGGTTTTGGAACGAGAGCCTAAAAGAAAACGAAAGTCTATTATTTTTAAAGAAACTGAAGAAACGCAAGATGAAAAAACATTAGCTTTACAAAGAAATTCGGTTTTAGATGGTTTTGATGGTAGAAAAGCCATTATTTTTTCAGAGATTCTTAAAAGACATGAGTATTAGAATTAAACAGTTAAGTGGTTTTAGACTCCTAATTGTCTTTAAGGAAAGTAAAAAATTTAGCCGTTTTTTGTTATTCTAAAATTTATTTAAATAAAATTTTCATTTGGTGTAACGGCTGTTCACTTTGTTATTGCAAAAGGAACTGGTTTTGATGCAAAAATATTGCCCAATCCTAATAATGGAGATTTTAAATTAAAATTAATAATCCTTCAATCCGATCAATTTAACATTACAATAAAAAATTATTTAGTCGAGCCTTAAAAAGCCATTTTTATTTTTAAATTAAAATTCATGACTTCAATAATTTTAAAAATAAGGGATTGAAAAAAGTGCCAAAAAGATGATTTATATTTATTCATCATCCTTTT
>JBDNIM010000086.1:0-9582 GCA_041688295.1 Bacteroidia bacterium | reverse complement strand
ATGGCTGCGCTATGAATTTTAGTGATTCCGAAATTGTTAGTTCTATTATGATGGACAATGGTTTTGAATATACCAAAAATGAGTTTGAGGCAGATGTTATTTTTATCAATACATGTGCCATTAGAGACAATGCGGAACAAAAGATTAGAGAGCGGCTGAAACATTTGCGCAACAACAAAAGACAAAATTCTGATTTAATCATTGGTGTTTTGGGTTGCATGGCCGAGCGGTTAAAAACCAAACTTTTGGAAGAAGAAAAGTTGGTGGATATTGTTGCTGGCCCAGATTCATACAGAGATTTGCCTAAGCTTGTGGCTGAGGTAGAAACTGGCTCAAAGGCCATAAATGTTTTGCTTAGTAGAGAGGAAACTTATGCGGAAATTTCGCCAATGCGTTTAAACACCAATGGTGTTTCGGCTTATGTGAGTATTATGCGTGGCTGCGATAATATGTGTTCTTTTTGCGTGGTGCCTTTTACAAGAGGACGAGAGCGCAGCAGAGAACCACAAACAATTGTAGATGAAGTGAGAGTTTTGAGCCAAACAGGTTATAAGGAAATCACGCTTTTGGGCCAGAATGTAGACAGCTATTTATGGTTTGGCGGAGGGGCAAAGTTGGATTTTAAAAACGCAAGCGAGCAGCAAAAAGAAGAAAGTGTGAATTTTGCACAATTGCTAGAAATGGTGGCTTTGATAAACCCTGAAATGAGGGTTCGGTTTAGCACCTCACACCCAAAAGACATTACAGATGATGTGCTTTTTACAATGAAAAAGTACGATAATATTTGTAAACACATTCACCTGCCCGCCCAAAGCGGAAGCAGCAAGGTGTTGGATGAAATGAACAGAACCTATACCCGAGAGTGGTATTTGGGCAAGGTTAGCCGAATCAAAGAAATTATGCCCGAATGCAGCATCAGTTGCGATATTATTTCTGGGTTTTGCAACGAGACAGAGGCCGATCATCAAGAAACTTTAAGCCTGATGGAAATTAGTAAGTTTATTTTCAGTTTTATGTACAAATACAGCGAAAGACCGGGTACACTTGCGCAAAAGAAAATGGAAGACAATGTTTCTGAGGAGGATAAATCTCGCAGGCTTTCAGAGATTATTGATTTGCAAAATAAAATTTCTGCGGTAAATAATAGCAGCCAAATTGGAAAAGTGCACAGGGTGTTGGCCGACAATTTTTCTAAAAAAAGCACAGACGATTTGAGTGGGCGAAACGACCAAAACAACAAAATTGTGTTTCCGAAGGGAAACCATAAAATTGGCGATTTTGTGAATGTAATTATCGAAAAATCAACAACAACAACTTTAATAGGAAGGAGCATTGAAGAATGAGTAATTTACAAACAATAAAAAACAGATTCGAGATAGTGGGCAATTCGCCTGCTTTGAACCATGCTCTGGAAACGGCCATTAAGGTTGCACCAACAGACATGAGTGTTTTAATAAATGGTGAAAGCGGGGTAGGAAAAGAGTCTTTTTCAAAAATTATTCACGCTTTTAGTTTAAGAAAACATGCAAACTTCATAGCCGTAAATTGTGGCGCAATTCCTGAAGGAACTATTGATTCAGAACTATTTGGACATGAAAAAGGCTCATTTACAGGCGCTACAGAAGCCAGAAAAGGCTATTTTGAGGCGGTGAATGGAGGCACCATTTTTTTAGATGAAGTTGGTGAGCTGCCTTTAGGTACACAAGCGCGCTTATTGCGTGTTTTAGAAAACGGAGAATACATAAAAGTAGGTTCATCTAAGGTGATGAAAACCAATGTCAGAGTGATTGCGGCTTCCAACAGAGATTTATTAGAAAGGGCGCACCAAGGAAAATTTAGAGAGGATTTATATTACCGTTTGGCAACTGTGCCAATTCGGGTGCCCAAATTAAGCGAGCGAAAAGAGGATATTTACCTTTTGTTTAGAAAATTCGCCAGTATTTTTGCAGAAAAAAATCACGCGCCTTTGGTGCAATTGAGCGAGGATGCTCAATATATGTTAGCCAATTATCCATGGCCTGGAAACATTCGCCAGTTAAAAAATGTAACCGAGCAGATTTGTGTTTTAGAAACAGAACACAACCCCATAGAGGCCGATATTTTAAGCTATTATTTGCCACAAACCAACCATTTGCCTCAGTCCGTTAGTCAAGCAGATTATCAAAACAATAACCAAGGATTTAGCGAACGCGACATTTTTTACAAGGTTTTGATTGAAATGAAAAAAGATGTAAGCGATTTAAAGCGCATTGTAATGGGACTGATTGAAAATAATGGCAATAAAGATGAATTTATTAGAAACCATAAAGATGAAATAAACAATGTTTTATACAATGAGACAGATTTTGAAAACAAGTCGTTTTCTACCAACAAACCTGTGCTAATACCTCCCCAAACTTCGGGTAAATCAAATTTTTTTGAAGTGCATCATTTGGAGGAGCAAGCCATTTCGGGACTTACGATTGCAGACAAAGAATTGGAAATGATAAAAAAATCATTGCAAAGAAATAAAGGAAAAAGAAACAGGGCTGCCAAGGAGTTGGGCATCTCTGAACGCACCTTGTATAGAAAAATAAAACAATATAATTTGGAGGAGTTTTAAAATGAAGAAAACAATATTTTACACATTGATTTTATTTATGTTGGCAGGCTGCAAATCATGCAAATACAGCCTTTCGGGTATTAATATTCCGCCCGATGTAAAAAACATAAGTGTTGCATTTTTCAATAATCAAGCACAAATGGTGAATCCAAATTTAAGCCAAAAGTTCACAGAGCTGTTGAAGGATAAATTTATCCGAGAAACTTCTTTGGCTTTGGTGCCAGAAAATGGCGATTTTAAAGTTTCGGGATCAATTGTAGATTATAAAACAGAGATTGCAGCAACAAATTCCGCAACGGGTTCGGCCAGAAACAGATTTGTAATGCGGGTTAAAGTGGTTTTTGAAAGTCCTAAACATAAAGAAATGAATTTTACAGAAGAATTTTCTAATTTTCAGGAATTTAATGCAACAGACAATTTTCAATCTTTAGAAAATGCGTTGAGCGAAGAGGTGAGCAGACAAATTGTACAAGCAATTTTTAATAGAATAGCCCTAAAGTGGTAGTATGCTAATGAATTCTAAAAGACTATATGCAATCTATCATAATTTGAGTTTAATGACTCAAGAGGATGTAAAAGCCATTGAAAATTTAATTGAAACTTATCCTTATTTTCATATTCCGTATATCGTTTTAGCTAAATATTATTATTTAAAACAGGATGCTTTGCATGAGGATTATTTGCAGAAAGCCGCTCTGAGAATTGATGACAGAAAAGCACTTTATTATTACATAAATGGAAAAACAAATGCCGAAAATATACCAGAAATAAAGGAAATTCTTGGGTCTAACGAAGAACTTGTGCCTATAAAGAATGTTTTTGTAGAAGATTTTAAACAGGAGTCAAACAAGGCTGAAGAACTTGAATATTCAATTGAAGAAATTTTGCTTGAAGAAATACCAGTCGATTTGGTAAATGAAATAGAGGTAATCAGTGAAAATGAAGTAGATGAATTTAAATTAGAAAACAAAGAAATAGAAACAGAAGCCAATGTTTCTGATGAAACAGAGCCCACAAAAATAGAAGATGGAATAGTTGAAATTAAAACGGTTTTTGAAGAAAAAATAAATTCAGGAAATGAGGTAATAACAGATATTAATGAGTTTTTAAAAGATTTTGTTGCTGAGGAGAATACACATCATGAAATTGCTATAGCCGAGAATGAAGACATTTCAGAACCAGTATTAGAAAATATTTTTGAAAAAGATTTAAATAATGATGAATTGCCAAAGGCATTGATAGAAAACCAGGATTCAGAGTTTAAAAACACGGAAAACAAGGTGTTAGAACTTGAAAACGAACAAGTTGTAACCTCAAATGTAATTGAAGAAGATTTGACAGAAATAAATTTGGCCCAAAATGAAGATGTTTTAGAAACCACAGAACCTCTTGTTGACATTCAATCAGAATCGGCAAAAGAGCTAGAAGAAAGCCTTGTTGAATTTTCTTTTTCAAAAAGTTTTATTTTAGAGGATGATACCATAGAAACGAAAAAAGTTACAAATGATGAATCTAAAGAATCTGTAATTTATGAAGATAAAGAAAGCGATTTGGAACTGTCGCAAGAAGAACTTGAAAGTTCTAAAAAATTGGAGGCCCTTTTAAATTTAAGGAAACAACCAATTTACAATATCGAAAAAGCTGTTATAAGTCCTGAAAATGAGGAAGAACCCCAAGAATTAATTAGTTCTGAAAAAGACTTTTTTAGTTGGTTGAAACAGCCCAAACTTGAAACTCAAAAAACTGAAGAAGAAATTGCTGAGCCAATAAAACCAAGTAATTTAGACATTATTGAGTCTTTTATTTCTAAAAACCCAAGTATTGCGCGTCCTAAAAAAGAGTTTTTTAGTGCCGAAAATATGGCAAAGAAGAGCGAAGTGCTAGAATTAGATTTTGTTACAGAAACTTTAGCCATCATGTATCAAGACAATGGCAACTACGAAATGGCACTGCAAGTGTATGAAAAATTAATTTTGCAATATCCATCAAAAAAGACTTACTTTGCATCCCTAATTAAAAAAATTAAAAAAAGTCAAAAATAACATGTTTATATTATACATTATAATTGCAGCTGTAACCGGAATTCTTATGATTGGAATCGTTTTAATCCAAAACCCTTAAGGGGGAGGCTTGGCTTCAAACTTCTCATCTGCAAACAATCTTTTTGGTGTTCAAAAAACATCTGAAAGTGTAGAAAAATACACTTGGGTATTTGCAGCGATTATTTTAATTGTTTCTATTGCGGCCAGTACAGCAAACGGTTCTAAAACAACTACGGAGTCTAAAAACAAAGAATTGATTGAAGCAAAAGCACCAAAAAGTACTGCCCCAACAATGAACTTGACACCAACGCCTGATCAAGGAATGCCTGCTGCACCAGCTGACCAAATTCCAGTTCCGCCTACCAATTAATATTAAGGTTTTATTGTTTTGCCAACAGCTTGTTGGGTTAAAATTTTCATCAATCCTGGCACATTAATTAATGTCCACAAAAGTGTCTTATTAAAAGCTTTGTTCGGTACAAAAAGTAGTTTTTGAAGAAAAATACCTTTATTTACCCTTCCAGTAAGATAATTTGTAATGTAATCTTTATTGCGTTCTAGTAAATTGGCTTCTTGTGGAAACCCATTTGCAAACTCCAAATTTTCTAATAATTCATTGGCAGAACGAAATGCTAAACTCATTCCATTTCCTGTTATTGGAGGGATAAATCCTGCCGCATCGCCTAGCAAAAGATAATTTGATGGAGAGTTTGTCCCAAACGCAATTTGAGATGTCAAAATAGGTTCAAACAGTTTTTCGGCTTTCAATCTTTCTTTTAAAAAAGGGTTTTTTGAAAGAATATTTTCCTCAAAAGCTTTGATGTTTCCATAGGATTTATAAACACTTGTTTTTGCTAAATAGCATAAATTAAAAGCCCCGTTTTCAACCTCAGAAATCCCACAATAGCCACCCTCGAAATTGTGAATTTCTATTGTGTCGCTTGCAGGACCTTTGTCTATGTGATATTTCACACCAATAAAAGTTTTGGCAATTGGTTTCTGTTTTTCTATCCCCGAAATTCTACCATAAGAAGCTATTGCCCATTGGCATTGGAAGGTTTCATTGTTGCTCGTTTTAACATTAAAGCAATGTCCGTTTTCTTCAATCGTATTTACCTTTGTTTCTAAAATAAATTCAACACCGAGGTGTTCTGCTTTTTTAAATAACAATTCGTCTAATAAATAACGACTGATGCCAAAACCACCCATTTTTAAATTAGTTTTTGCTTTTTGCCCGTATTGGGTCGTCAACACAAATTTTGAGATATTGGGCAATCCTAAGATGTCTAAATTCAGCCCCAACGACTTTATAAAGCCTAAAGATTCGTTACTTATATATTCTCCACATACTTTTTGGCGTGGGTAATTTTGTTTTTCTATCACCAAAGTTTGATAGCCTTTTTTTGCACTTAATATTGCAAATGACAATCCCGCCAAACCACCACCTACAACGATGAAATCATATTTTTTCATGGTTTTATGACCATTATAATTTTAAAAGCCCATTTCCAAGTTATCTTAAAGTTTTTGATGCCAATTTTTTGAAAAAAGGTTTTCAATTCATTGATTTTAAATCCTCTTAAAACTGAAATTGGTGCATCGTTGCGTGTAAATCGCGATTTCGAAAATAGGTTTGTCAAAATTTTAATGCCATAATAAGCGATGGGTGCGCGAGAAAGGTCGTTAATTACGGTGCCAACTTTTGCATGTTTTTGACACAAAATCAAAAAATTAGCAAACTGTTTGTCAGTTAAATGATGACAAAATAGATTGGCAGAAATGATATCTACTTTTGGATTATTAGCAAACCAATCATTAAAATCACAAATCTGAAAGTCAACTGCATGTAATAATTCAGAATGGTGTTTTTGAATGTATTCAAGTGTTTCGGGCATAATATCAACACCAGACAAATTTATTTTAACATTAAATTGGTGTTGGTTTTTTAGCAAATAAAGTAGCATATCGCCAGCTCCGAAACCGATGTCAACTATGTGAATTTCTTGTTTATCTGCTTCTAGAATCAGTTTTTTTATCGCAGAAAATCCATGTTTTGGACCGCCTGTCAAACGGTTAATTGTCTCTAGTTCTCGCAGGTTTAAAAACAGCTCCTCTTTTGTTTCAATTGGAAAATCCATTAACTCTTGCAAACTGCTTCTTTCAGAAAAATTTGGCATTATTTTGTTAGTTTTAATAAAGCATTTTCTATACTTAATCCGGGTCCAAAAGCTGCTGAATATACCCATCCCTCGTCAGGATTTTCTAAATATTTTTCTAAAACAAAAAGCACGGTGCTAGATGACATATTTCCGCAAGTTTTTAATACTTCATAGCTATTTTTTAATTGCTCATTGTTGATTCCCAATCCATTTTCAAACGCTTTTAAAATACTATTGCCACCAGGATGTATGGCAAAATGTTTTATTTCATCGGTTTTTAAATTGTTTTTAGTAAAAAACAGATTGGCAGCTTCATCAATTTTACTTTCTATGTGTTTGGGCACTTCCCTGCTAAGAACCATCTCGAAACCATGGGCTGTTAATTCCCAAGCCATGTCTTTTTTTCCTTCAGGAATTAAAACAGAATGGTAATCAAAAATTTCAAATGCAGGGCCAACTTGTTTTTGAGTAGAAACCAAACAAGCCGCAGCCCCATCCGAAAAAAGATAGGTGGACAATAAATTGTCGTCATTGGTTTTGTTGTTGAAATGCAAAGAACACAATTCAACAGTTACCATCAAAACTTTAGCATTCTCGTTGGTTTTACAAATCATGTCTGCCAATCGAAAGCCATGAAATGCGGCATAACAACCCATGAAATTTATTGCATGTCTTTGAGTGTTTTGGTTCAAATTTAGAGCACTCATTAAATCTATCTCTAGTCCAGGTGCATACATCCCAGTGCAAGAAATAGCAATAATGTGTGTAATTTCGCTAATATTAATTTTTGCGTTTAGAATCGTTTTTTCACAAACCAAGGCACTTAATTTTAATGCCTCATTTTTATAAACAGCCATCCGCTCCTCTGTCGTAGGTTGATAATATTCCTTAAATAGTTTAAATACCTTTGCATCGGGCTGAAAATCGGGCAAAACAGAATGCTTGGTTTCTATGGATTTGTCGCGCATCAGCGCTTTGTATTTCCTTGCTCCAAAATCATCCTGATAATGTTTTTCTAAATAATTCAGCATCTCCAATTGAGAAACACTGTAATCGCCTGTTTTTGTACTAATATGGCTAATGAAACTCAATGGTATATTTGGTTAAGGATGATAATGATAAGAAAGAAAATATTAACACATACGGAACCTGTAATGTTCATTTTCATAGTGTTTTCAAAATTTGCTTCTGCTTGGTTTTTAAAAACTTTGGTTTTCCATTTTACGAAAAAAAGAAGAACTGGCAGCAAACAAATCAAGAATATTAAAAGTTGATATATTTCGTTTTTCACAAAAATAAAATAGATGGCCATTAAAACGCCCAAAAGCATAAATAGAATATTTGAAAATTTAAAAGTATTTTTTATCCCCAACAACATACTAATCGTTTTTACCCCATCTTTTCCATCTTGTTCATGCTGATAAACTTGGGTTAAAGGATAGCCAGCGCCAACCAATAAAAAACTAATACCTAGCTTGAGTGCCAATGCCCAATTGAAAGCTAAAGTATTATTGAAACTGTAAGAAACCAGCAAATAAACCACTGCGCCTTGCACAATGGCAACGGTTAAAAATCCTACAATGGGATATTTTTTTAACCTCACAGTGCGATTACTATATAAACGAGAGGCTATGATATACAAAAGCAGTAAAGCAAAAGCTATAAAATTTTGAAAATATATATAAAATAACAATAAGCCTAAACTGTCTAATGCCAAGGTGACAAGAAGCATTTCTTTAGGCACTTTTGGTGGCGATTTTAAACCGCCAATACTATAGCCTTCGTCCTTGTCCATCAAGCTGTTGTATCCATTACTAGACGGATAAATAATTACATGGAGGATTATGAATATAACAAATATGGGTTGCCAATCATTTATTGCTGTGTCTGATAATGCAAATAAAAATACGGGCAAAAGAAAAACACTGAAAGGAAACCGCAAATGCAGAAGGATAGATTTAATTTTTAGTAGCATTTAATAGTTTTATGAAAAAACCTTCTTTAATATTGCAAATATGAGGAAAGTAAGATTGACAAATTTATTCAAAAAATCTATTTTACAATTCTTAAATTGATAGTTAAATCGTCAGCCAAAGTCCAGCTGCTGCCGCCTACTTTGTAATCTCTTCTATTTATTTTTAAAGCGGTTATAAAAAGCATTTGTTCGCCTTGCGGAATCACATTTACCCGCAAAGTAATTAGTTTAGATACATTTTTTATGGTTAATGTTCCGCTGACATCTATCCAGCCATCTGTGCTTTTCTCCACTTTGCTAGATATAAAACTAATATTAGGATATTTTGGTTGATTAAAATAATCTTCATTTTTTAGGTGCTTGTCTCGCATAACTATGCCAGTATTAATAGAAGCTACTTTAATTGTTCCTTTAAAAGAACTGCTTTCTATTTTGTCTTTTTTGTATTCGATATCTGTAGAAAAATCACTGAAATTTCCTTCAACAGTCAATCCAGCGTTTTTTATTTTGAATATAACGGTCGATTTGCTTGACGAGAGAGTTGAAAATGTAAATCCACTCAGTAGAAAAGAACTGAGGCTAAGCGAAAAGATAATTAATATTCGAGGAAAGTTTTTCATAAAGTTTTTTCAAAGTTACAAAAAGACTTGGATTAAAGCACCAATTATATTTCTTTATTTCCCAAAACTCCTACCGTGTGGTTCTTCCAGCCATCTTTCTTTTGGCAGGCTTTTGAAGTATTCGTAGGTAATTTTTAGGCCTTCTTCTCTGCTCACTTTTGGTTCCCAATTTAACAAAGCCTTT
>JBDNIM010000085.1:0-8186 GCA_041688295.1 Bacteroidia bacterium | reverse complement strand
AGTGATGATTTTAAATTAGAGGTTAGAGATTTGTTGGGTAGGGTTTTTAATCCCGATGTCATTCTGAAAAATTTCGTCCCCGAAATTTATTCAGAATCTATCCAACTGCCCAAAGGGATTTATTTCTTTGTGTTTGATGTGAAGGGTTATAGGGTTGCGGAGAAGGTGGTGGTTTGGTGATGATACTAAACACCAATATTTTTTTTTAAAATAAATATAATATCTAAATTCTTTTAGGCTATAATATCCATAGTTTTCATCGGGATGGTGTGGTTTCTTTTTACAACTATTAAAAAACAATGCTAACAAAAAGCAATCCTGTGAGGGTGAGAATGATTGTTTTCATAATTGTTTTTTATCAATTTACAATTGCAAACATAACCTAATTAAATGGAATGCCAATCGGCAATAGTTCTACACAGTGGAAAAGGGCGAATGCTATTCGAACTGACAGAGCCGACAAAGCTAAAAAAGGCTCTATCATTCTGGAAAAATTAGCTTTGGAATTTTATTCAGAATCTATTTATAATGAGGAGAGATTCTGAATATTCGCAGAGCCTTTCGGCTCAACCGAGGCGAAGTGTCGGCTCAGCCGATAGAGAGAGTAGGGGTGAGGCCTTATTCCGCAAACGGAAAAAAAAGGTATCGACAAGCAAAACACTTAAGGAAGCATGAAAATGATTCATAATTCGTAATTTTTAATTCGTAATTTCTATTTCATAATTCGTAATTTTTAATTTGGCATTCGTTTATTTAAAGCAATTAACTATTTTTGCAAACAAGTATGGAAAAAGTGGTTAGTGGCATTAGGCCAACAGGTAAATTACATTTAGGGAATTATTTTGGTGCGTTCAAAAATTTCTTGTCGATGCAAGAAAATTATGATTGCTATTTCTTTATTGCCGACTATCATTCGCTGACAACCCACCCCACACCGGCAGATTTGCACCAATCCGTTAAAAGAGTTTTGGTAGAATATATTGCTTTGGGTTTAAACCCTGAGAAATGCACCCTTTATTTGCAAAGCGATTTGCCTCAAACAGCAGAATTGTATATGTTTTTGAACATGAACGCTTATTTAGGAGAATTGGAAAGAGTGAGTTCTTTTAAAGAAAAAGTAAGAACACAGCCTAACAATATTAATGCCGGTTTGTTAACTTATCCGGTCTTAATGGCTGCCGATATTTTGTTGCACAAGGGCGTGAAAGTGCCTGTGGGCAAAGACCAAGAACAGCATTTAGAAATGGCAAGAACATTTGGCAATAGGTTCAATCGCTTGTATAATGTTGAGTGTTTTCCCGAACCGCAAGCCTTTGGGCAAAATGACAGTGGCGAATTAATGAAAGTACCTGGTCTTTCTGGCTTGGGCAAAATGAGCAATAGTGGAGGCGAAACAGATTGCATTTATTTGGGCGAGGAAGCCGATGTTTTAAAGAAAAAAATTGCAAAAGCCGTTACCGTAACCGTTGCAGAACCTAGCGAGTTTGGTTCAGAAAAGCCTTTAGCGGTTCAAAATTTATTTGACCTAATGAAACTGGTTTCTAGCAAAGAAAATATTGCCAATTTTGAAACCGAATTTTATAAAGGAAGTATTCGTTTTGGAGATATGAAAAACCAACTGGCGATTGATATGGAAAGTTTTATTGCCCCCAAAAGAGACGCAATAAACAGCTTGCTAAATGACGAAAAAACTATTGAAAGAGTGGCAAAAATGGGTGCAGAAAAAGCCATCGAATCGGCAAATAGAACCATAAAAGAAGTAAGAGAAATTATAGGTTTCAAAAAGTTTTATTAAATGGATGTTGCGCCAATTTATAAATAGAATTAACGGTTTTTATAAAAAGTATCCTTCCTTTTTCTATTTATATTGTGTCGTGTTTTTGCTTTATTTTTTTCAAATTATTACAAAGATTGAAATAACGCCATTAGGATATTTTAGTCTATACAGTCAGCCCATGCATCCGCAAACGGCTTACGAACAAATTTTGCCTTTTAATTTAAAAACCAATCTGCCGATCAATATTTACGAAAGCAATGGAGGTGCATTTTTGCCGCTCGAAATTCTTCCCACCCGACTAGAAATTTTAGGAAACAAAAAAAGAGATGTTGAAATTGAAAACCTAAGAGGGAAAATGGGTTATTCTGCCTCAAGTATCGAAATTAAAAGTCAGGAGGCATTTAAAAAATGGTATTACAATTATTGCATATCGACAAATGTGAAACTGCCCGAATTTCAATATTTTGAATTAAGAAAGTGTTATTTTAAAAACGGAAACCTAATGTCTTCTGAACCATTAAAAATTCAATATGTGGATTAAAAACATAGTTTTTTTCAAACGGTTGATACTTGGGTTCATAGCTTTCGCAATGCTTTGGTTTCAGTTTTCTGGCCTGGGTTTGCACCATGTTTGGAACGCGCCTTTTAGTTTTCTATCCAATGATATTTCCTATTTCTTGGTTTATGGTTTGCAATTGCCAAAACTGGTTTTTTATAATTTTTATACAGCAATGGTTTTCGATGTGGTTCTTTTTGGGTCTGTAATTTTAGCTTTTGTTTTTAGTAAAAACAGGGCTTATACCATTTTTTTAGGTGTTTTCCTGCTTTTATACCATATTCTCCTTAATTCAAAATTAGGCTACCATGCCCACCATCTTTTTGGCATTCATTTTGCCTTGTTTCCTTTTTACTTTAAAGAAAAATCTTATGAACCAGCGCTTTATTTGAGTCGTTTTTTAATTTGTTTAACCTATTTTTTTGCAGGATTTTTCAAATTAATTGGTAAAGGTTGGTCTTTGCTTAGCAGTTTTTCAGAGATTTATCAAAATCAACATGCCGCCACACATTTTTTTTATCCAAATGGTCTAAGCATTCAATTTGGCAGCTTTCTTCAAAATCATTTATACATTGGTTGGATGCTTTTTGTTGGAGCCATGTTTTTACAACTATCGTTTGTTATTGGTTTTTTTACTCAAAAATGGGACAAGTATTTGGCTTTTTTTATCATTGCTTTTCATCTATCAGATTGGTTTCTAATGAATTTGGGTATTTTTATTACCATGACAATAGGCTCTATTGTTCTATTTATGAGCCATTTCTTGAGTAAAAATTTTTTAATTTCAAAATAATTATTTGTTATAAGTTATTTTTCCTTTACTTTTGTATTTAAATATCTCATCAATTGAATAAAAAATTATACCATTTTGGATTTGTTGTTTCATTTTTATTACTGATTTCTCTTTTTTCTTGCAAAAAAAAAGAGGAGAATATCATTCCCAATAATAAACCTAAAAATTACGAAGATGTTTCCACCGTTAAGGTTGAAAATTATATCAATCGATTGTATATTGATTTGCTTGGAAGAGAGCCTTTAGATGTTGAAGCCATTCGCGATTTAGCCATTATTAGAAAAGGCAATTTAAGTTTTGAAACTAGGCAAATTATCATTAAACGACTAATGACTGATTCGATTTTTGTACCCGGAGACTCATCATACAAAATAGCCTATTATCAGCGAATTTATGATTTAACAAAAGCTAGAATGATTGAAGGAGCTTCTGATGGAGAAGTTTCTGAACCGATTGGAAATGCTCTGTTTGGTTTAAAATCGGCTCGATTGTTGGGCGATTCTATTGGTGTTTTTGCAGCATTGGAAACCATAGATAGATGTAAAAATGTTTTGAAATCTCGCAGAGCCTACCAGTTGGGGTTAATTGGTATTTCAGAAATGTATGATGCCATGTTAGACAATCCAATATATGATGTTATTAATATGAATTCGCTCAATTTTGTGAATGCTTCTTTTGATGATATGTTTTTTAGATTTCCTACTAGAGATGAATTTACAATTGGGTTTAATATCATTGAAAGTGGGAAAGGCGGCAGTTTGTTTGGGGGTTATGCAGACAACAAAAAATTGTATTGCAAAATGCTTACAAATTCAAGAGAGTTTTATGAAGGAATGATTCAATGGAGCTATCTTACCTTGATGGGGCGACACGCAAATACCCAAGAAACAGTCAATTTAATGAAGGATTTTTATTTAGATAAAAACTTTCAAAAAGTACAATTATTAATTTTAACAACCGATGAATATGCACAATTTTAAGCTTTTGATTTTTATTTCTGTTTTCCTTTTTATGTCTGCTTGCAATAAAAATGAAAACAAGGTTTATGAAGTTCAAAACACACCTAGCTATGGCGATAATTTGAATAAAAACAAAGCAAAGTCTAATATTGAATACCATAGTATTTTAACCACAAATTTGTTTCAAAAACCATCGTCTGTAAATGAGCTCACAAGAACCGATAGAGTTATTCAAAGTTTTGGAGACAAAGCCTTAATTAATGAAGTGATTATTGGAAACTATATGAACACAAATTCTGTTCGTTTGCCTAGCCGCAAAAGAATGGTGGACAGCACAGATTTGTTTATAGAAGAAACCTATGTGCGTTTTTTTATTAGAAAACCAACCGAAGCAGAGAGAACATGGTTCAGAAACTATATCAATGCCAATAAATCAAATCCAAATTTTAAACCAGAATTAGTTTACACCGCTTTTGCCGCCAGCGATGAATATTTTTTCTATTAAATATTATACACAATGAAAAGAAGAGAATTTGTAAAAAAAACAGCAGTATTTGCAGCAGGAGGACTAGTTGTTCCTTTTATTTTGCCAACAGGTAGATTGTTTGCAAGAACAAATACCCCAAAAGCAGACCATGTTGTGGTGGTTATTTTTGGAGGCGGATTAAGGCAACAGGATTCAATATCGCAACGCTATTTGGCCGACAGCCAAGGATTTAATGTCGAAGGAAATATTTTATATAATATTTTGGAAGGTGCCGCTCCATCCTCAAAAATTGCCTATGGTACAACCCCAGCCGGCAGTCCTAAAGGAAGCCAGCCAATTCCTAAATTGTTGTCGCAAAGTATTCAAAAACAAGGCACTATTTTTGCTGAAATGAGAGCCATTTCGGGTGGACACTATGGCGGACTTAACTCTGTGATGACTGGCAGTGGGGTAGAGGGGCAAGGTTTAAAAGTGAGACCTGTCAATCCAACTATGTTTGAGTATGCAAGAAAATTTGGTGGGTTTAAAGCAACCGATACTTGGTTTGTTGGAAACGGAATAGGCAATTCCACGCCATTGCTAAACTCCAGTAAACACCCCGATTTTGGGTTGAATTATGGGGCTAACTTTTTTGCACCGTCTGTAACATTTGGCGGTGATGGTAGGGCAACACTTGCAAATGCAAAGATTTATCATCCTCAAGAAGAGCTTGAGCCGATGTATAAAATGAAAAACTTTTTGGACAATACTTTTAATATTAAAGCAGGCGATATTCCAGGAATAAAAAATACAGACGAAGAAAAAACAAGGGTAAAAGATTTTATAGACGAAACCTTCAGAAGGCAAATGCTAGGGCAAATTCCCTCGCCTCCTGTTGGCGGTGGAGATAGTTCAACAATAGGCTATGCAGCCGAGGTGCTTAGGGTTTTTAAACCTAAATTGCTGGTTGTGAACATGTCCAATATTGACGGTTGTCATAGCGATTTTACAGGTTATTTACAGGCCATGCACAAAGCCGACCATGCTATGGGTTTCCTTTGGAACTATATTCAAACGCAAATTCCAGAAATGAGCGGCAAAACCATCATGACTTTTGTGCCTGAATGTGGCAGAAATCTAAAACATAATCCCATTTTGGATGAGAACGATTGGTTTGGATACGACCACGGGGACGCCAATTCTTTAAGGGTTTTTGGTGGAATGGTAGGGCAAAATGTGCCATCCAATTTGATGGTGGGTTCAGAGAGCTCTCCTATTGGAAAAGTTACGGATATAACATTAACTGTGGCAGATATTTTAGGGTTTAAAGACGAAGTCGTTGCAGCCGGAATTATTGACAGCCAAGCACGAAGCTTATTTGATAGAATATAATGAAAAAGTATTTTTTTTATTTAATTTTAGGCTTATCCATTGCAACAAGTGCATGCAAAAAAAGCAGAAATTCCGACAATCCATACAATGATTGGAAAGACAATGTTAAAGACCCTGTGATAAAAGACATTGCCATAGACCCAAACACCATAGAGGGATTGCATAAAAATGTTTTTAAACCCACTTGTTCAAATAGTGGCTGCCATGATGGAAATTTTGAACCCGATTTTAGAACCATAGAAAGTTCATATAACTCGTTAATCAATAGGCTTAGCACAAACACCGACCCGGGAAACGCACAGTTTTCTAAAAGAGTGGTGCCGGGCGATGCGAATGTTAGTATGCTGGTTCATAGGATGTTGGCATTTATTCCTGGTAGCCAAGGCATAATGCCGCTAACAACCGACCCCGGTAGCGATTGGCCTGCGAAAAAAAATGATTACATAGAGAATATTAAAAAATGGGTAAATGATGGTGCTAAAAACCAATTTGGAGAATTGCCTCAAAACATAGATTTTCCGCCACAAATGGGTGGGCTTATTGCTTTTGTTGATGGTTCTAGCACTCCGCTGCCCCATTTAGGTTATAATCCTATTGTGGTTCCTTCAGGCGCTAGTTCTATTAAAATTATGATTGCTTTTTTAGACGACAAAACTCCGCTAGGGCAAATGGGCGCAAGCAAAATCAATTTTAGCTTGAACCCTAATCTGTTTTTAAATCCCGATACGGATTTGTTAAAAGAGTCCACTCCGTTTATAACCAAAGGCTTATCGGGTCAAAATGTAGAATATTGGTACAGCATTTCGATGCCTATCAGTCAGTTGGGCAACCCAGAAGATGTGGTTTGGCTGCGCTCGGAAACAACGGATAATATTAATCCAAAGTTATTTGTTCCATCTAAAGAAACGGGTTTTAATTTCAAGAAGTATTTCGCTATTAAATTGAATTAAAATAAGGGCTGAAAAAACTTCAAAAAAAACAATAGTATTTTTAAAATGATTAAGTTTTTTAATCTGAACAAAAAGCTCATGCTGAATCTAACTTTGGTGTTTGTTTTTATGACGGTTTTTGGAACACTTACGCACGAATTTGGGCACTATTCTGTTGCTAGGGCATTTGGATATGATGCCAGAATAAATTACAAAAGTGTGTCTTATGATAAAGATAGCTTTTTTAAATATATTGATACTATTCACAAACAATATTTATATGAATTTAAGAATAATATAGATTTTCCGGGTAAACAAAAGTATTACGAAACGGTTAAAAAGTTTAAAAGAGATAGTTTATGGATAACTATGGGGGGCCCAATTCAAACAATGCTGACAGGCACACTTGGGTTTATTGCATTGCTTTTTTATAGAAAAAAATTCATAAATGAAGAGAGGGTTCATATAAAAGCTTGGGTATTCATTTTTCTTTCTCTTTTTTGGCTCAGGCAAGTGGCCAATTTCTTTGTGTTAATTGTTTCATACCTCCGTCTCGGAAAACTCTCAACAAACGGAGACGAAGTGAGAATTGCTTTGCATTTAGGAATAAATGTGTGGTCAATTCAAGTGCTAACAGGCCTAATAGGATTGGGCGTATTTTATAAAGTAATGCGTTTTTTGCCACAAAAACTAATTTTACCGTTCATTATTTCAGGAATGATTGGTGGTGTTTTGGGTTTTTATTTATGGATAATTAAGTTTGGACAATTTATTTTACCATAATAGGGCTTGCTTTACATAATTCGGATGCAATTTTTTAGCAATCAGTTTATTTAGATTTTTACTATCAACTCTAAACTTCCCCCAAAACCAAGTTCGATGATTTTTTGAAGGGTAGAAATACGGGCTTCTTTGATGTTGTTTTCAATTTTGAAATATAAGACTTTGTAGTTCTTATTTTTCTGCAAGCTGCTCTTGAGGCATTCCCATCTCTAGTCTTGTGTTAAGAATTAACTCACCAATTTTAAAATTTTCATATCTTGCTTCAAGTTCTTTACGCGCTTTTGTCCCACTTTTGCCGTAGTTTTTTTCCTTAAACTCTTCTAAGGTCAATAAATTTTTGTTTTTCATGTTGCTATTGTCTTTTTTCTTTTTAATTGATTTGGCTAATCTTGTTTCGGTTTTATACTCTGCTTTTATTTTAAGTGCTTTATTGTTTTTTTTTTAGTCGCTCAAGCATAAGTTCTAATAGCATTTCGCAAGTCTTTAAGTCTATTTTGTTTTCAAAAACAGGGTTTGTATTGTTACTTGTTT
>JBDNIM010000084.1:0-3971 GCA_041688295.1 Bacteroidia bacterium | reverse complement strand
CTGACATATTTGGGTTTTCTGAACGAAAAGCCCAAACAAACAATTAACAAAAAATAAATACCAATCAATATGAAAACAAAATCGATTACCTCAGAATTAATTCAAGAATTACTCTCAGTGGCGGAAGCACCTTGTATTTCTCTTTATATGTCCACGCACCGCAGTCACCCTGAAAATGCGCAGGATATAATTAGATACAAAAATCTCGTCAAACAAGTGAAGGAATCTTTAGAAGAAAAATATCCAACAACCGAAATCCAAAAATTATTGGAGCCTTTTGAAACGCTGGCCAATGATAATGAATTCTGGAAATATACGAGCGATGGCCTTGGTGTTTTGGCTTCTCAAGAACGCTTCGAAGTAATTCAATTACAAATGCCCGTTGAAGAACTAGTTATTGTATCGGATAGATTCCACACAAAACCGTTAAGGCATTTTTTACAATCGGCAGATCGCCATCAAGTGCTGGCCTTATCTATGGACACTTTTCAACTTTTTGAAGGCAATCGGCATTCCCTTGTTGAGATCGAATTGCCTGATGATTTTCCAAAAACAATTGAAGAAGCATTGGGCGGAGAATTGACCGATAAACACACTACTGTAGCTTCCTATGGCGGAGTGGGTGGCCACAGCACAACCATGCATCATGGGCAGGGTGGCAAAATGGATGAAGTTGATAGCGATGGTGAACGATTTTTTCGTGTGGTTGCTGCTGCGGTTTACGAACGGTATTCCAAACATAGTGAATTGCCGCTTATACTGGCTGCATTGCCTGAGCACCGCAGTCTTTTTTATCAGGTAAATAAAAATCCATATTTACTGCCTAAAGGAATTGATATTAATCCTCAATCCGTTCCAATAGAAAAACTAGCCCATTTATCTTGGGAAGCCATACAACCCGTTTACACTGAAAAGTTAGAAACACTTATTGGTAAATTTAATCAAGCAAAGTCTGATGGTTTGGGTAGCGACAACCTTGTGGAGGTGATCGAAGCAGCAGAAGCAGGTAAAGTAGATACAATGCTTATTGAAGCAAATCGATTGATAGCCAGCAAGCCAAGAGATAAAATGACAGATGGATTTGAAATGACCGATTCGACACTTTCTGTGTCAGACGACCAACTGGATATCCTAAGTGAATTAGTATCTAAAATGGGTGGTTCTGTTGTGATTGTACCCATAGAGCAAATGCCTTCTCAGACCGGCCTAGCAGCTACTTTTCGCTATTAAACCAAAATAGTTTTCTTAAAAATATAAAACATGAACATTCAACTTAATAAAGATAAAAACATAAACAGGGAGTTTACAATTCCTAATATCAACCAGATAAAAGATGAATTCAGCAGGTATAGCCATCTGATTACGCGTATTGAAGTTCATCTTTCCGATGAGGATAGCAACCAAAATGGCTTAAACGCAATGCATTGCATGATTGAAGCGCGTATAGAGGGCCGCCAGCCAATAGCAGTTAACAGTCAAGCAGACACGAATGACCAAGCCATAACTGGTGCTATTGATAAATTAACTGCCTCTTTTGTTAAAATTGTTGGCAAGCATAGCATGCATGGGTCTTAACAATGAAATCTTGTTGGCAGGGTATAAAATAATTCTGCGTGAAATATAGCAATAATTTCTGTTTTTTTTAAAGGATTACCTCCCCACTTTTTGAAATTTATTTTAATACAGCTTTTTAAAAGGAGCATGTATTTAAACGATAAATGATTGAAGAACATGACAAAATTTGATGTTATCATAATTGGGTCAGGCCAATCCGGAACTCCAATGGTTTTTAAACTTGGTTCAAAAGGCAAAAAATTACCTTTGATTGAAAAACAATTTTTAGGCTGCACATGTTTCAATGTTGGTTATACTTAAAGGCTATCTAGCAAATACAGAAATAATATGGCATGCAACGCACGGTGATGAAACAGAAATTCATATACCAAAGGTTGATTGTGCAACACTGAAAAAAATCAACCACTTTTTAATCTAATGAGAATCCATCTTTTTGAATTTGAAGATTTATCTTGGTTTCCTAACGCAATAAGAGTTGGAGGAACAGACTATCTGCGCTATTTGCTAATTGCAACAGACGCTTATGCACCAGCGCTACCTTTGATTAAAGAATTACTCTTGCAAACAAATGAAAAGACAATAATTGATTTATGTTCAGGTGGTGGCGGTTTTATCGAAAAAATTTTCGAAGATTTGTCGTTAAATTCAATTCAGAAAACATGTTTTATATTAACGGATAAATTTCCCAACTATGAAGCATATAAAATTATAAAAGCAAGGACAGGAGGTCAAATTGATTTTGCAAACCAATCTGTTGACGCAGCAAATGTCCCCGCTGATTTAAAAGGGTTCAGGGTAATGTTTTCAGCAATTCATCATTTCAAACCCAAGCAAGTAAAAAATATTTTACAAAATGCAATTGATAATAATGCGTCCATAGGGATATTTGACGGTTACGAAAAAAATATTTTGGCAATTCTTGGTGTCATTATATTTCATCCTTTAGCAATGCTTGTATTCACTCCTTTCTTTAGGCCATTTAGTTTTTCAAGGTTATTCTTCACATACATCATTCCACTCATACCGCTTTACACCGTTTGGGATGGCTGCGTTTCCATTCTCAGAATGTATAGTTCACAAGACCTTTTGAAAATGGCGGAGAGCATTGGTGCCAACAATTATTTATGGAAGGCTGGGACATTGAAGAACAAATATGGAATTCACTCAACTTACCTTATTGGATATCCTAATAAAATATAAAATATTAACTAATATTAAACCTTATATCCAAAGATATCACAATAGATTGTTTAAAAAAACTAATAAGACTCTTGCAAAACTGATTTGACAATGTAGTTCAAAGCACGATAAATTATAAATACCGAGGCAACCCATTGGTTTTGAGTATTTTAAAATTTTATAAGGAAGAAGTGTGTAGTCAAATAGGTTTATTTACAGGTTTCTGCGCCATTATGCAGAGGTCTTTTAGTGTAACTGATGTAACTCTTATCCTTTATTATGTAACATTTTGGACTACTATTAAATGCAATTTTGCGGTGTAAAGAAAATGTATTCTTTATATAAAATAAAAAAAAATGGAAAATTACAATCAAGAAACAAACGATAAATTAAATCGTTTAATTGACATTGCCGAGGATGGCAAAAAAGGCTACGAAAACGCTGCTGAAGAAGTAGAAAACACTGCTTTAAAAAATTCTTTCTTGCTTTTTGCAGAAGAGCGGTCAAATTACGCATCACAATTGCGAGAAATCGTGAATCAATTACAAGGCGATGCAGAAGGTCATGGTGGTGACACCACAGGCTCGTTGCACCGTGTTTGGATTGGACTTAAAGCAGCTTTCACAAGCGTTGATGATTCTATCATAAATGCATGTATAACAGGTGAGGAGGCTGCCATTAAAGAGTACAAATTAGTCTTAAACGACCCGTTAGTTAATGAAAGTTGCAAGCCGCTAATTGGAGGACATCTAAATGGTATCGAACGAGCGTTGCTAACTATTAAATCACGGATTCAAAAAGAAGGTACTTCCGCTATATAATTATCTCTAAACAATTGACTGTTATAGGCGCAAGGAATACAAACATTAACTGGTACTTAACTTAAGAGTTAGTTTTTTGAAAAACTGTTTTATTTTATTTTATTTCAATATTAAATATTAAACCATTTAGAGCCATTCTATTCTTTAGTTAAGCATCCGTTTTTTAACATCTAATTAAATCATTTTTTATAACAATTAAAGAAATTAATAAATGCCCAAAAATCAAAATAAGCCGCAAAATCAAAAGTACGATTTAAATCAAGACAAACTTGCAAATTCTGAAAACCAAGAAAATTATAAAAGTGAAGAAATTGAATTGGTTGAGAAAGATGTAAGTGAAAACAAAGGCGAAAAATCTATTTTAAGAGCAAATTTAAAAGGAAAACGATTTGGTGT
>JBDNIM010000083.1:0-1987 GCA_041688295.1 Bacteroidia bacterium | reverse complement strand
TGGCGGTTAGTTTAATGAAAATTGCCAACGACATAAGAATGTTGAGCAGCGGACCACGCAGCGGTATTGGCGAAATTTCCATACCAGACAACGAACCGGGCAGCAGCATTATGCCAGGCAAAGTGAATCCAACGCAGTGCGAAGCATTAACTATGGTTTGCGCACAGGTAATGGGCAACGATGTTGCGGTTACAATTGGCGGAGCAAGCGGCCATTTTGAACTCAATGTTTTCAAACCTTTAATTGCTGCAAATGTATTGCAATCTGCCAGGCTATTGGGCGAAGCGGCTTTAAGTTTTGATATAAACTGCGCTTCGGGCATAGAACCAAACTTTGACGAAATTAAACATAAATTAGAAAACTCGTTGATGTTAGTAACCGCTTTAAATACGCACATTGGCTACGAAAACGCAGCCAAAATAGCAAAAAAAGCACACAAAGAAAACAGCACATTGAGAAAAGCAGCGATAGATTTAGGCTTGTTGACCAATGAACAATTTGACGAATGGGTGAAGCCAGAAAACATGATTGGCAATCCTGACGAAGTGATAGATTAATGGTATTAAAACTTAATGCTTCTTCTTAAAACTGAATATATAACCAATTTTAAGTTGAAGATTTAGGACATTATTCAATGGTTTGTATCCTTTCCCTTCAGATGTAATCTCTTTGTAGTTATCAGAACCATAATGTATGGGCGTATAAATTTTGCCTTTATCAAAGAATTTGTTAAATGAAAAATCTGCTGATATATTAAATCTTTTAACAACAGAAACATTGATTGAACTTCCAATACCAAAACCTAATGAATTAAATGGTGAATATGCGATAGATGGAAAATGATCAATATTATCAGAAAACCAATAAAATTCATTCCCTAAAACAGAGTATCTGTATTGTAGATTTAGATATGGAATTAAACTTATATTGTTGAATTTTTTCACTATTCCAGCGCCAATTTTAAAGACCTTCATATCAACCTGTCGAGGATAACCAAAAGTATTGCCATCTTTTTTATAGGTATTAGTGTAATTTTTTTCAAATCCATACCTATAACTAAAATTGTAATATTCAAAATCAAATGCATATTTATCAAAATGAATATAGCAAATCCCTGCTGTTAAAGCACCTAATTTCATACCTTCTCCTCTGATAAAGGAAACAGCAGTTAAACCAAATTGAGTTAAAATTCTGCTTGTAGAATCTTTTGCACTTAATTTGAAATTCACAATAAAAATTAATACGATAAGTAATGTTTTATCCTGTGTGAGCCACCAATAGAGAGTATATTGGAATTTAATTCATTCTATTGCTTAAGAATAAATAAAATTGATGCAATCTAAATAAAATAACCCTTAAATATTACTTTCATATGCTAAAAACATAATAAATATTAATAAATAGCAATAATTTTTTACTTAATTATTTTTTGGACTTCAATTAATTACAAAATCATATTTATTAAATAAGATAAATAAAATTTAATTTAAGTAAATCGATTAAAGAAATTATTAATATTTTAAAATTGCATACAAAAAAAATTAATACTGAATTGATTTTTATAAATAATGTTAAAATTAAAAAAATTTATTATGATCAATAAAGATTTTAATAAATTTTAATAAATATTAAAGGGAATTCAATTAAACATACAATTTATGAGAAAATATATTTTTTTCTTTAAGATTTCGATGGAAACACTATTCAAGTTTAAATATTTAATACCGGAATATTAATTTAATAAGAATAGTAAATAAAATAATTTATAGATTTAAAAAATAATAGGATGGTTTAAATCAATTATTATCTTTTGAAAAAAAAACTTTAAAGGATAAGGCATGGGATCTACAATATGTTAAAAATACTTGACATTTATGAATATTAATAAATTTATTAAGTCCTTTAAATAATTATTTAATAAAACCAGAAAAAAATATAGGAACAAAATTTGCATTTCTTTTAAATGTAAAAGAAATTTCAAAAACTG
>JBDNIM010000082.1:0-1266 GCA_041688295.1 Bacteroidia bacterium | reverse complement strand
TAGCTTTTGCTTTTGGCCTCGACTTAGCTTTGGCTTTTGCTTTAGGCTTATTCTCAACGACTTTAGTAGCTTTTTTAGCTTTACTTGGCTGTGCTTCCATAATTTTCAGCACATCTTGATAAGTTAAAGTTTCATAATCCGTGTCTTTAGGGATTTTAAAATAGACTTTATTATGGGCAATATAAGGGCCCCATTTGCCTTTTAAAATTTCAACAGCTTTGTCTTCTTCAAAAGTTTTTAAATGCTTTTCTGATTCCGTTTTAATTTTTAAATCAATCAATTCCATTGCAGAATTAATATCAATTTCAAAAACATCATGCGTTTTTGGTATTGAAACAAACAAGCTTCCATATTTTAAATAAGGGCCAAATCGTCCAATGGCAGCAGAAACAGGCACATTTTTATACTCACCAACGGTTCTTGGCAATTTAAACAATTCAAGGGCTTCTTCTAAAGTGATGGTTTCAATAGATTGCCCTGCTCTTAGGCTAGCAAACTTTTTATCGTCATCTTCACTATCTCCAATTTGAACCAATGGACCAAATCTACCAACTCTAACAGAAATAGGTTTACCTGTGGAAGGATCTTCACCAATTATTCTCTCTCCTTTTGCTCTGTCTGCATTGGCGAGGGTTTCATCAACTGTTTTATGGAAAGGGGTATAAAAGCTTTCAATCATTTTGCTCCAACCTATCATTCCATGGGCAATTTCGTCAAATTCTTTTTCTACCTTGGCGGTAAAATTATAATCCATAATTTGTTGAAAATGCTCGTTTAAAAAATCTGTAACCACCGTACCAATATCAGTTGGAAACATTTTGTTTTTTTCTGTACCAACGGTTTCGGTATTTGTTTTTGTGGTAATAATCCCATTTTTAAGAACCGATGATTGAAATTTCCTTTCGATACCATCTCTGCTTTCCTTTAAAACATAACCTCTTTTTTGAACTGTGGAAATTGTTGGTGCATAAGTGGATGGTCTTCCAATGCCCAAATCTTCAAGTTTTTTAACCAAACTAGCCTCCGTATATCTTGGCGCTGCTCTTGTAAACTTTTGTTCTGCCAACATATTGTCCAAATCCAAAGCCTCATCTACTTTTAATGGTGGCAAAAGGCTGCTGTTTTCCTCTTCATCTTCGTCATCTTTGCCTTCTAAATAAACTTTTAAAAAACCTTCAAACTTAATAACTTCGCCTTCCGCCTTAAACAACTCTTTATATTTGTTGCTCGCTATTTCAATCACTGTTTTTTCTAACTCTGCATCTG
>JBDNIM010000081.1:0-3574 GCA_041688295.1 Bacteroidia bacterium | reverse complement strand
TTTCTAGGAATATATTCCAATAAATTATCTTTTTTCTTTTGTAAATAAAACTAATTGTTATTAGAAAAGGACTTAACTTTAAACCATGAATAAACTGAATCTAAAAGAAAGTTATGGCACCTTGTCAGAAACCATAAATGGTTTAATAAAACTTGGTTATACCCACGATTTTAATATCCAAGACAACTGTTTATTTTGCAATCAAATCAACGAACCGCTCTCGCCCGAGAATTTTTATATTGATAAAGTTTATCGTTTTGAAGGGGCTTCCAATCCAGAAGACCAATCTATTCTTTATGCAATTTCTTCTACCAAATTTAAGATGAAAGGAACACTTGTAAATGGTTACGGCATTTCTGCAGACGATGCAACATCCATTTTGATTGAAAAACTGCAAACCCATAGTGATAATTCTAATTTTAAAGAAAAATCTAATGATGCAACTCCGCAAAGACTAGAAGGAAACAGAGTTTTGGATGCTAATTTGGTTGAAATGGATTTGAATAAATTTATTGACCAAATTAAAAATGAAGAAACTTGGGCAAATAGTGGCCGCAATTCTGTAACTGTTTTTAAATCTGAAACAATGAGAATCGTTCTTTTGGGGCTGCACAAAAACACCGAAATTAAACCACACAAAGCAAATAGCGTTATTAGTGTTCAAGTGTTGGAAGGAAAAATAAATTTTATTACCGAAGAGCAAACCACAACTATCGAAAAAGGGCAAATGATAGCTTTGCATGCAAACATCGTTCACAGCGTTGTTGCCCTGCAAGAAAGCTTTTTCTTGCTAACTTTATCTTTGAAAAACTAAGTTTTTTTAACCCATCAAACCACGAATTGCCTTAATTTTGTGTCTTGATCTTAATATGACTAAAAAATTACTGTTTTGTTTGATATTCTTTATTGGTTTTGGTAAACTAAATGCGCAATCTCAGATATTGGGCGGAGAAATCTATTACAAACAGATAAATAGTTTCAAATACATTGTTACCCTGCAAATGTACAGGGATTGCAGAGGCAGTTCTTTAGATAGTATCAATGGTTTTGTTTATGCCGGCACTGGCAAATATGCCATGAATTTTAAACGGATTTCTATTGAAAACATCTCTGAGAGTTGTGACACGGGCTGCAAAACCAGCAACACAACATCTGGCAAAGGCACAGAAAAACACATTTATAAAGACACCATCGATTTCACGCAATCTCCCTATGATTCTATTAGAAAAAACAAGCTTTGCGAGGTTTATTTTAGCGTGTATGTTAAAGGTTGGAACGGTGCTTTTACAACCATACAGAACCCCAATGTATATTTGGATGCCATGCTTAATATTTGCCATCCTGATGCCAATATTCATTCCCCTGAATTTAATAATAAACCTTTTTTTAATGTTTGCTGCAATCAAGCATTTAGGTACAACCCAGGAATATTAAAACACAACGATATTGATTCTTTTTCCTTTGAACTGGCAAGTGTTTTAAATGATTACAACAAAAAAGTGACTTACACGAGTGATTTTATTCCAACCATCCCAATGTCGCCTTTTTGTCCTCCACGGCCAGCAGTGGTGAATTGCAGACCTTCACCAAACAGGAATCCTCCAATAGGATTTTATTTTAATCCTTTAATTTCTGACATTGTTTTTACTCCAAATGTATGCGATGAAGTTGGGGCTATAAAATTTCAAGTAAAACAATGGCGTTTTAATTCAAAAACAAAGAAAATGGACTTGATTGGCTATGTAAACAGGCAAATACTGTTGATTGTGCATCAATGTCCTGATAATAATCCACCCAATTTTTCAAGTGGAACCAATAATTACAATATTTGTATTGGTGATTCTTTAAAGCTTAATTTTGCCACAAAAGACGACCCATTTTTGCTTAATCAAAAAAAAAGTGACACAACAATAGTTTCGTGGAGCAACAATTTAGAAAACGCAAGTTTTTCATATTTAGATTCTAAAGCAAGAGAAAAAACGGCTGTATTGAAATGGAAAGCAAAAGGCAATCCTTATCAAATTACTCAAAAATACATTTACCTAAAAGTCATTGACAAACATTGTAACACACAAGAAAGCAAAGGTGTATTGATTAATGTGTTCCCTAAAATAAATTTTAAAATAAATTCTAAAGACATAAAGGGATGTAACTATTATCAAGTTTCAACCATTTATCCTGATTCATTTAAATCAATCGTAGATTTAAAATATGATTATAAGATTTGGAATATAAATAGCCCAGATAAAATAATAAAACATATTTCAAAAAAATCTGACACCTTCCAATACATAACTAGTGGCACATACATCATAAGATATGAAATAAGTAACCATAACTTCTTTTGCAAAAATATAGTGTTCGATACAATAATAATCAATCAACTTTCTGTTTTAGGCAACAGAATTAAAGATTCTCTCGTATGCCAAAATGATGAAATCATACTTGGGAATACCAATTTTTCAGATAGTTTTACAACCTACACATGGCAAACTCCATTTAGTAAAACCATTGGCAACTATCAATTTCCTTATTTAAAAATAAAAGCCAATCAACCAAAACAAAACATAAGACTAATCATCAATAATAAAAACTGCCAACAAATTTCAAGTGCAACTTTAACAACCCGAAATGGATTCGATTTGAATGTATTTAAAAATGACACAGTTGTTTGTGCATATAAATTTTTTAAACTTGAATTAAAAAACATCAACACTTCGCCAAGCTCTCAATTTTTTTGGAGTTTGGGCAATCAGTATGTTGGTATTTTTTATCCTTATTTCGATTATAAATATTCAAATAACACAAAGGTTAAAATCATTCAAAACGATAACTCTAATTGCCCTTTTGAAAAAATAATAGATATTAAAGTTTCAGAAATTGATAAATTTAGTTTTAATACTAAAACTATTTGTAACAACAATATTTCTGTAATTAGTCCTAATTACCTGATGCCAAAAAACACTATCAAAAAATATGAATGGAATAACAACAGCATTAATTTAAAAATTGATTCCGCAAATTTGAGATACAATTTCAAGTCGCCATCAGATGTAAAACTAAAGCTTTTAGACTTTTTTGGGTGCGAATCGGAGAAGAATATAAGTTTCTTATTTTATCCTAGCTTTAAAGTTAAAATTCTGGGAGATTCTAATTACAACTATCATGAATTTGTGAAATTGAGTGCCGACCAAGACTTTCAATCTTATGTGTGGAGCAACAACTCTCAAGCAAAAAATAATAATTTTTGGGCTAAAACTCTTGGTCTAGCTGGAAACCATAAAGTTAATTTAACCGCCATAGACAGCAATGGTTGCAAAAACTTTACTTCTATTAATCTAAACACCAATCAATCCACCAACCTTCAAACCCCCACATCTGTTTCTTTTCAAATATACCCCAATCCTAGCAATGGTATTTTTACAATAAACACAAAGATAGGTGGTGTTGTAGAAGTTTTTTCTATCAGCGGAAAGTTGCTTTTAACCCATGCCGTGCAGGAAGGCGAAAATACTTTAAATCTTCAGTTATGGAGCAAAGGAATATACTTTTTGAAGTTTGAAGAAAAGGTTTA
>JBDNIM010000080.1:0-5535 GCA_041688295.1 Bacteroidia bacterium | reverse complement strand
ATGCTCTATTAACAATGGATTATGCACCAAATAACATTATTAATTATATTGCTATTGAGCCTTTTCCATTGTCTTTAGAAGTTTTAAAAACATACTATGATGGTTTTGAAATTCTACCAAAAAGCATTGACAACCTTCCTAAACTTGCCAATTTAGAAAGTAATAAATGGTATGCTGTCACCCCCACTTTCAATCTTTGTTTGGTACAAGACACTTTGCAAAATATAGGTTCGGAAATTTACGCCAATCTATTTAGCGAAAAAATAGACATTGTTTATTATGATGCCTTTGCACCATGCAAACAACCTGAAATGTGGGACATTGATGTATTAAAAAAAGCAGTTGATGTTTTAAAACCTAATGGCTTTTTAACCACCTATTGCGCCCAAGGACAGTTTAAAAGAAACCTAAAATCACTTGGCTTGCGCATAGAATGCACAAAAGGACCTGAAGGAAAAAGGGAAATGACGATTGCGTATGTATAACTTTTAGGTTAAAATAAAATTCATAAAGGTTGTAAATTGATATTATCTATTAAATTTGCAGAAATATATTTTTTAATAAATGTTATTTAGAAGTAAAACGAAAGCAGTTGAAAATGAAATAATAGAAGATGATGCGTTTTTTAATAATTTAAGAAATACACAATCTAAGAGGTTAGACCAACAAAATCAAGTTTACCTTGATTACACAGGCGGGAACTTGTATCCAGATTCATTAATAAACCAACACTTTAAATTCCTGAAAGAATCCGTGTTGGGAAATCCTCATTCAACAAACCCTAGTAGCAATTTAGCAACTATTTATGTAGAAGAGGCGAGAAAGAAAATCATAGACTATTTTCAAGCTGATGATTATTTTTGTGTAATTACAGCAAATGCCAGTGCTTCTTTACAAATTATTGGCGAATGTTATCCTTTTAAAAATAGTATGTTTTTGTTAACTGCTGACAATCACAATTCTGTAAACGGGATAAGAGAATATTGTAAAAACAGAAAAGGCGATGTTATTTACACGCCCATAAATTTTGAGGATTTAACCATCAATGAAAAAAGATTAGATGAAAATCTAAGTGCTTTTCCTGAGTGTGACAATAAATTATTCGCTTTTCCTGCCCAGTCTAATGTTAGTGGTATAAAACATGATTTAGCTTGGATAAAAAAGGCACAAGACCAAGGTTGGGATGTCTTGTTAGATGCAGCAGCTTTTGCGCCTAGCAATCCTTTAAATTTAAAAGAAATAAAACCTGATTTTGTTTCTATTTCTTTTTATAAAATTTTTGGTTATCCTACAGGTTTAGGTTGTTTGTTTGTTAAAAAATCTAAGTTTAATAAGCTTGTAAAACCTTGGTTTGCAGGTGGTACAGTTTCTTTGGTAACCGTTAATTTTTCTGGTTTCCAATTAATAGAAAACCATGAAAGATTTGAAAATGGAACAGTCAATTATTTAGATATTCCTGCTATTACCAATGGCTTAAACTTTATAGAATCAATAGGAATTGAGCGTATAAATAAAAGAGTAAAAGCATTAACTGCTTTTATGATAGAAAACCTTAATGGGTTAAAGCATGCCAACGGACAACCTTTAGTTAAAGTTTTCGGTTCTCACAATATCGAACTAAAAGGTGGAACCATTATTTTTAATGTGATGAATGAAAATGGCGAAAACATAGAGTTTGAAACGGTTGAACTTATGGCTAATAAAAAAATGATTTCATTAAGAACCGGCTGCTTTTGCAATCCTGGTATAGATGAGATTAACAACTGTTTAACAGAAGAAGAACTTTTAAAATACTATTCAACCACCACAAAAGCATCCTTTAAGGAAATGGTGCACTTTTTAGGTAAAATGAGAGGAGCAGTGAGGGTTTCCGTTGGATTAGCAACCACCCACAAAGACCTCTCTATATTTATAAACTTCTTGAAATCGTTTCAACAATAAGGCAGGCTATTCGCCTGCTTTGTTATCTTCGTTTTTGTCAGCAACTGGTGTTTCATCAATTGTTGCATCTACAACAGGTGTTTCTAAAACAGATGTTTCAGAATTAGGCAAATCTTTCTCTAACAATTCTTCTACATCAAGCTCCGTTTTTTCCATGTAGGTTTCGTAGTTTGTTTTGTTGTCAAATGGTCTTTTTCCAATTATTTTCACCAAATCGTATTGAAATAAAACCTCTTTTTTCAACAACTCTTGTGCTAATTTTTCTAACTCTGGTTTTTTATCTGTCAACAACTGTTTGGTTCTTTCATAAGCGCTGTTGATAATAATTCGAACTTCATCGTCTATCAATTCAGCTGTTTTTTCACTATATGGTTTGTTAAAATTGTATTCAGAATTTTGATCTGTAAAACTAATATGCCCCACTTTAGGATTCATACCATAAACAGTTACCATTGCATAAGCCATTCTTGTAATTCTTTCCAAATCACTTTGCGCTCCTGTGCTAATTTTACCGAATATAATATCCTCTGCTGCTCTTCCGCCCAAAGTCATACACATTTCATCTAGCAACTGCTCTGTGCGATAAATAAATTGTTCTTTAGGTAAATATTGGGCATAACCCAATGCAGCAACCCCTCTTGGAATAATGGAAACTTTTACCAATGGGTCAGCAAATTCTAAAAACCAACCTGCAACAGCATGTCCTGCTTCATGATAAGCAACAATGTTTTTTTCTTCTGGCGAAATGATTTTGTTTTTCTTTTCTAATCCGCCAATGACTCTATCAATAGCACTTTCAAAATCTTGCATATCAATTTTATCTTTGTCTTTTCTAGCTGCAATTAAAGCCGCTTCGTTACAAACGTTCGCTATTTCTGCACCAGCAAACCCTGGTGTTTGAGCCGATAATTTTTTAGCTTCCACATCAGGCGCCAATTCTTTGTTTTTTAAATGTACTCTAAAAATTTGCTCTCTTCCAACTAAATCTGGTTTATCTATCGAAATCTGTCTATCGAAACGACCCGGACGCAACAAAGCTGAATCCAAAACATCTGGTCTATTTGTGGCTGCAAGTATAATTACGCCACTATCTGTTCCAAAACCATCCATTTCTGTCAACAATTGGTTCAATGTATTTTCGCGCTCATCGTTAGATCCGCTTGCCATATTTTTGCCTCTTGCTCTTCCTATTGCATCTATTTCATCAATAAAAATAATACAAGGCGCTTTTTCTTTGGCTTGTCTGAATAAATCTCGAACACGAGAAGCTCCAACACCAACAAACATTTCAACAAAATCTGAACCCGACAAAGAGAAAAATGGCACATTGGCCTCTCCTGCAACTGCTTTTGCTAACAATGTTTTTCCAGTTCCTGGAGGGCCAATTAACAAAGCGCCTTTAGGTATTTTTCCACCCAACTTGGTGTATTTCTGTGGGTTTTTTAAGAAATCAACAATTTCCATTACTTCTACTTTTGCTTCATCCAATCCAGCAACATCTTTAAAGGTAATATTCACTTTTGTGTTTTTATCAAACAAAGTGGCTTTGCTTCTGCCAATATTAAACAATTGACCGGGTCCACCGCCAGAACCACCGCCCCCACCGCCCATTCTGCGCATCATGAAACTCCAAATTCCAATGAATAGAGCAATCATGATAATCCAATTAAGGATTTGCCAGCTTGCATCGCTTTCTGTTATTGGTTCAATATTTACTTTTTCGACATCAGGATTTGTTTTTTTCAATGCCTCAAAATTTGGATAAAAATATTCTTTACTGGTTTCAAAATAATATTGTGGCGAAGGTTGACTAAATGGTGATTGCGACTTGGATTTCAAATCTTTGTATTTATCATTTTCTAAAGCCTCTTTAGTAAGATAAACTTTGGCCATTCTATCATTAATTAATTGAATTTTTTCAACATCCTTGCTAATCAACATTTCTTTAACCTCATTCCAGTTTGTTTTTTTGCCACTGTTGCTTGGCAAAAAGCTTACTACTATAAATAATAAAAGTAGGATTCCCCATATCCAATACATGTTGAATTTAGGTGGAGTTGCTTTTTTTTCTCCAAAAGGAGAAATTTCGTTTTTTTTCTTTTTTTCTTGTTCGCTCATGCTATTTTTTGTTTCAAAAAAATTGTTACAATTCTATTAACCGCAAATCTAATCTAATTGTTTAGAATATTTACTAAAATTTAATTCAGAAATTACGCTTACTACCTTATTTTTGCAAAAAATATTCCAAATAAAATGTACGGACAATTAAAACAACATTTACAAGATGAATTAGCTCAAATCAAAGAAAATGGGCTATACAAAAACGAACGCATCATTACCTCGCCACAAGGGGCAGACATTCAACTTGTTGGGGGTCAAGAGGTGTTAAACTTTTGTGCAAATAATTATTTAGGTCTTTCTAGCCACCCGAGAGTGATTGAGGCTGCCAAAAAGTCATTGGACACCCACGGTTTTGGCATGAGTAGTGTCCGTTTTATATGCGGAACGCAAGATATACATAAAGAATTGGAAGCAAAGATTGCCGAATTTTATGGCACTGAAGATACTATTTTGTATGCAGCAGCCTTTGATGCAAATGGTGGTGTTTTTGAACCGTTGTTTAACGAGAATGATGCCATTATTTCCGATTCGTTAAACCATGCGTCTATCATTGATGGTGTAAGGCTTTGTAAGGCAGCTAGATATCGATATTTAAACAATGATATGGCCGATTTAGAAAAGCAATTGATAGCAGCCAACGAGAAAGGACATGCAAACAAAATTATAGTTACGGACGGTGTTTTTAGTATGGATGGATATGTTGCGCAATTAGATAAAATTGTTGCATTAGCCGACAAATATGATGCTTTGGTAATGGTGGATGAGTGTCATGCTGCTGGATTTATTGGCAAAACAGGAAAAGGAACGCCAGAATTGTGTGGTGTTCATGGTAAAATTGAGATTATAACAGGCACTTTGGGCAAAGCTTTGGGCGGTGCTATGGGAGGATATACGACTGGAAAAAAAGAAATTATTGATATGTTGCGTCAGCGTTCAAGGCCTTATTTGTTTTCCAACTCTTTGTCTCCTACAATTGTGGCGGCTAGTATTGAGGTGTTTAATATTTTAGGCGAATCCACCGAATTGAGAGATAAATTAGAAGAAAATGTAAAGTATTTTAAAGCTGGTGTTCAAAAAGCGGGCTTCGATTTTAAAAATGGAGAGAGTGCTATTGTTCCTATCATGCTTTATGATGCAAAATTGAGCCAAACAATGGCCAATAAATTGTTGGAAGAAGGTATTTATGTAATCGGGTTCTTTTACCCTGTTGTGCCAAAAGACCAAGCAAGAATAAGGGTTCAGATTTCTGCAGCCCATGAAAAACACCACTTAGATAAAGCCATTGCTGCTTTCACAAAAGTTGGAAAAGAATTGGGCGTAATTTCATAGTTTTTGTTTTTTAAAAGTTTATTGATTTTTTTAAAACATTTTCTAGTGTTATATCTATATGATTTATCAATTATCTATTAATTTAAGTTGTTTTTATCCCTACATCCAAACCCTATTTATGAAAAAATACAATCTTTTTATCTT
>JBDNIM010000079.1:0-12837 GCA_041688295.1 Bacteroidia bacterium | reverse complement strand
ATATTTTACTTCAACTCCTTCGTTTTCTAACACCTGCTCCAACTCATGGCAAACATGCTGCGCTTGGGCAACAGCCAATCCATAGCCAGGAACGATAACTACCTTTTTACTGTATTTCATTAATACAGCCAAATCGCTTTTGGAAATTTCTTTAGTAGAACCTGTAATTTCTTTAGATTCTCCTCCTGATTTATTGCCACCACCAAAATTACCTATTAAAACATTGATTAAAGAACGGTTCATGGCTTTACACATAACAACCGTTAGCAAAGTACCAGCACTACCAACCAAAATACCTCCAATCAACATTACTTTATTGTCGTATAAAAAACCGCCCATTGCAGCTGCAACACCAGTAAATGAGTTGAGCAATGATATAACAACTGGCATGTCGGCACCACCTATTGGTAACACAAATAAAACACCATATAATAATGATAAAACCAAAACCACATATATCATCATTGGATTTGAAATAATACCATAGGCAGAAAGCCCACCTAAAATTAATATTAGAGCCAATAAACCAATATTAATAACTTGCTGTAATGGCAAGGTTTTGTCTTTTATTTTTTCATCTAATTTACCGTAAGCAATAATACTACCTGCAAAAGAAATCCCGCCTATAATTAGCCCTAAAAATATAATTGCTAATTTTGTAGAATCATTTTCTTGAAAATGCGTGTAATGGTTAAACTCTACCAAAGATATAATGGCAGCACAAGCACCACCCATTCCATTAAAGAAAGACACCATTTGTGGCATGCCCGTCATTTTTACTTTTTTGGCCATCATGGTGCCAATGATTGTTCCAATGATTAAGGCTAAAAATATCCAAACATAGTTTGAGATAAGAATACCTTCGTATAGAAAAATAGTTCCAAAAATAGCAATGGTCATACCAAAGGCAGCTATTAAATTTCCTTTTCTAGCACTTTCTGGCTTGCTCAACATTTTAAGTCCTAGCATAAAAGATACTGAACCTATGAGGTAAATAATTTGTAAAATATGGTTTTGCATTTATTTCTTTTTCTTTTTAAACATTTCTAGCATTCTGTCAGTAACTACAAAGCCGCCTACAACATTGAGTGTACCTAATACAACAGCAATAAATCCAAGAATTGTAGCGTACATATTATCTGCTTGCCCCATTATGATAATAGCACCTATAACAACAACACCATGAATAGCATTTGCACCACTCATTAAGGGTGTATGTAACACAGAAGGCACTTTTTCAATCAATTCGATACCTACAAATATCATTAAGATAACGAGGTAAATCATCAATTGATTGTCTGATATAAAACTTAATATTGATTCCATTTATTTATTTTATTTTTTTTATTTCGTCTATTTCGTTTGCAATTATATCCTAAATAATCTTACACTTGCTAGTTGAAGTAATCTGTCGTCCAAAAACTCATCTACAATTTTTTCTTTTGTAAAAGCTTGCAATTCATTTACAGTATCAATAATATGATTTACTCTTTGTATTTCTTTATTGTTGTTCATAAATGAGTATTTTTTCTTTATCAATAAATGGCTTTATATGTTTACTCAAGCCATTTGCTGATACAATATCTACTTTTTTTCCAACCAATATTTTTAAATCTTCATTCATATTGAACAAAGTTTGATATAATTTATTTTGATAATCTAATTCAACTAACAAATCAATATCATTATAGTCATTCTGATTTCTAGCAAAACTACCGAAAATAAATGCTTTCTTAACTGGCTTACCAATCATATATTTTTTTATGCAATTTATAATCTCGTTTCTTTCCATTAATTTAATTTACACTAGCTAAACTTTTTCCTCCACTCACCAAGGTTCCTTTTGTAATTTCTTCTTCCATCTCCCATTTAAAGCCATCTTTTGTAGCTAAATGTGTTAGAAATGCATAAATATTTTTCGAATAACTTTCGCTAGCATTTTGAGAAAGCAAAGATGGTAAATTTGTTTCGCCAACTATTTTAACACCATATTTTACAACTACTTTCCCGGCTTCGCTTATTTCACAATTTCCGCCTTGCTCTACCGCCATATCTACAATTACACTGCCCAGTTTCATAGCTTTCACCATATCTTCGGTTATTAAAATTGGGGCTTTTCTACCAGGAATTAAAGCGGTAGTTATCGCCACATCGCAAACAGAAAGATGTTTTAATAATATTTCTCTTTGTTTTTTCAAAGTATCTTCACTTGTTTCTTTTACATAGCCGCCTTCTATTTTCACATCACCTGTATCAAAACTGATGAATTTTCCACCAAGACTTTCTACTTGTTCTTTCGTTTCAGGTCGAATATCTGTAACTTCTACCACAGCACCCAATCTTTTAGCTGTGCCTATCGCTTGTAAACCTGCCACACCCGCGCCAAATATTAAAACTTTAGATGGCTTAATAGTGCCAGCAGCTGTCATTAACATTGGGAAAATTTTAGCTGAATGATTTGCTCCTAATAAAACGGCTTTATAGCCTGCCAAATTAGCTTGCGAACTCAAAGCATCCATACTTTGTGCTCTCGAAATTCTTGGAATGGCATCCATACTAAAGGTCGAAATGTTTTTTGCATTTAATTGAGCAATTAATTCAGGATGGGTTAAATGGTAAACAAACGAAATTAAAGCTGAACCTGGTTTTAAGTTGGCAATCTCATCCGTATTTGGTGCATTTACTTTTACCAATACATCGCTTTTTTCGCAAACTTCTTTAGCCGAATTGCAAATAACAGCTCCAGCATTTTGATATGCTTCGTCAGAAAAATTTGAAGCAATACCAGCGCCAGTTTCTACACTACATTCAAACCCTTGTTTAATAAAATTCTTAACAACTTCAGGACTCAAAGCCACTCTGTTTTCGCCAGCTTTGGTTTCTTTAATGGTTCCTATTTTCATTAAGGGCAAAATTAAAAGAAATTAAGTGAATTATTATAAAAAATTAAATTTATTTAAGCTCTATTTCGAAACTATTGTTTGAAAATTGCATCCAATTGATTAGCAATATTCTCCCAACTAAATTTTGATTGAATTACATGAATACCTAACTCTCCCGTTTTCCTTCTTAATTCTTCTGAATCTAGTAATTCAATCACTTGTTGTGCAAATTCTGCCGCATTTGTTTTCATAAAAGCGCCTTGTCCATTTTCTATACCCAAACCTTGGAAACCAATATTGGAACAAACAACTGGAATACCCATTGCCATGGCTTCTAACACTTTGTTCTGTGTGCCAGCACCAAATCTTAGCGGTGCAACAACAACTGAAGCATCGTTATAAACGCTTGTTAAATCTTGAATAAACCCTGTAACAAAAATCGTTTCTCCATTATCAAGTATTTTTACCTTTTCAATGGGTCTTTGCCCAGCAATGATAAATTTTACTTTGCGTTTTTCTTGAATAATTGGCAACACTTCTGACACAAAATAAATAACAGCATCTACATTGGGCGCATAATCCATATTTCCCGTAAAAAGAAGTTGATTGTTATGACTGTAATCATGATTTGACGGTTTAAAAACTGAGATATCCACTCCATTTGGTAAAATATCGATATTTTTTACTCCATGTTTCTTAACTAAAAAGTCAGAATCTTCTATGCTACAAACAAGACTTTTTTTAAATTTTGACAACACCAAAGCTTCATATTTCATTACTTTTTTAGACTCAATATTATCCAAAATTTTCACAAAAAAATTTCTTTTCACCGTTTTTCTTCTTTCCCAATATAATGAGAAAGCATCTGGCAAATCCAAAATTACATTAGGATGGCTAATATTTATAGCATATTGCGCCATTCTTAGATGCTGAACATGAATGGCATCATAGTTATTTTCATCAATCAGTTGTTTAACCTTTTTTGAAAATCCTGTTGATTTAAAATAATTAACTTGCAATGGCTTTGCATTAAAAAAACCCAATAATACATTTAAAACACTTTTCCATTTTGGCAAATCTTGCAATACAATATTTTTAAAAAAAGGTTTTAACTCATCCAAATACTGATAATCCGACTGCTGTTCAACAAATGTAATTAAATCAATTTCATGGATTTTAGACAATTGTTTCACCAAATTATAAATTTTTAATTTATCGCCTCTAAAGGGTGGATAAGGAAATCTATTGGCGATAAACAGCAATCTCATAGATTAAAAATTAAAGCGATAGGTAATATGTTTTTTTATTGGCTTTGCTCCCATAGATTCAAACATACTCAACATTTTTGGATTAAAATCGCCCACCCAAGCCAATTCATTTTCATCAAATTTATTACCAATGAGAACCTCTTCTCTAAACTTCATAATTAAAGCCACTTCTAATCCTAGGTTGTGAAACTCCGGAATTACGCCAAAAACAATGCCTCTAATCCTTTTTACAAATCTTTTGTAGTATAAAAACTTAAGTTTACCAAGCCAATTCATTTTTCCGTTCACATGTTTGAAAATTTGATTTACATCCATTACTGTTAAATAAAACCCAATAGGACGGCCATCACAATAAACAAACCAATTTAATTTCTCTAACATAATTGGTTTCATTTGCTTCATTCTCAACAAGATGCTTTCCTCTGTCATTGGTATAAAATCTTCATGAAAAGCCCATGCTTTATTATAAATTTCTATAAAATCTAAAGCATATTTGTTTATGTTTTCATTTTTAATATGCTCAAATATATATTTTGGGTTTGCAAAAACCCTTGACGATAATTTACTAAACCTCTCAAAATTGAAAAATGAATCTTTAATTAATGAAGTTGTTTGTTCTATTTCTGGTTTAAATCCATATCCTTCAAATAAGTTTTTATAATAGGGAAAATTATAATTTTCCCTATAACTTGGACTGGCAAAACCATCAACCATCAGCCCCCAAAAACTATCTCTATCGCCAAAATTGATTGGCCCATCCATGTATTTACAATTGTTTTCGGTCAACCATTTTTGCGCTTCGTTAAACAATAAATTAGCTACTTCTTGATTGTTTACACATTCAAAAAAACCAAAACCACCAGACAAAGCACCACTTTTTGGATGAAGCTTATAAAAAGCCGCAATTCTACCAACTATCTGATTGTTTTCTTTTAAAAGCCATTGCTGGCAATTGCCATTTTTATAAGCAGTATTTGTTTTAGAATCAAAAACCTCAAGAATATCTTTATCCAAAGGCATAATATAGTTTTTATCCTTTGCATATAGCTTTTTAGGAAATTCTAAAAACGCCAAATTATCGGCATTGTTTTTAACTAAAATAAGTTCAAAATTCACATTTGCAAAATTATTCTATTTTATGATGATTGAATAATAAACTTAGAAACAATTATGTTAAAGTGTCAACAAATGCTCAACAGCAATTGGATAACCATCTGTGCCTAAACCCACAATTGACCCCAAACACGCTTCGCCAACTATATCAACTTTACGAAAGCCCTCTCTTTGATAGATATTTGTGATATGAATAGACAAACATTTGATAGCTGTACTTCTAATTGCATCGGCTATAGCTATTGATGTATGAGAAAACGCAGCAGCATTGATTAAAAACCCATCAAACTCATTTTTACTATTCTGTATTTTTTCTATAATTTCACTTTCAGAATTAGACTGAAAATAATCAATACGAATGTTTGAAAATTGAACTCTTAATTTTCCCACCAAGGTTTCAGAAGATAAATTACCATATTTTTCAGGCTCTCTTGTTCCCAATAGATTCAAATTTGGACCATGAATAACTAAAATACTTTTCATTTACCCATTTCCCATTTTTTTAAGTTCCACTTCCTCAATCCTTGCAGCTTTCATAGAGGTTATTAAAAACTCAAAATCTTCGGTTACAATCCTGTCGTTTTGTTCGGGAATACTCTCATTTATAAAAATTATGTAGCCTCCAAGTGTTTCATAATCACCTTCCGGAAAATTTAATTGATAGGTTTCATTAAGATATTCTATGGTTTGTCGCCCACTGAAAATATAATGATTTTCGTTAATGATAGTCTCTTTTAAAACCTCGGTGTCGTATTCGTCATCTATCTCACCAAAAATTTCTTCTATAATATCTTCAATTGTAATAATACCTGCCGTTCCGCCAAATTCATCGACAACAACGGCAATACTTTTGCGTTTTAATGTCATTTCTTTAAGCTGATCGTGTAAATTTCTACTTTTGTTCGTAATTAAAATTGGCATTAAGCAATCCTCTATCGTTGCTGGTTTTTTAAATAATTTCACTTGATGCACATACCCAACAATATTATCAATATTTCCTTTAAAAACAAGCAATTTAGAATGTCTAGACTCTATAAATGCCTTGCTTAAATCCTCAATTGAGTCTTCAAAATCTATGGCAACCAATTCTGTTCGTTGAATCATGCAATCTCTAACTTTTAATGCGCCAAAATCCAACGCATTTTTGAACATTTCTGTGCTAAGGTTGCTTTCGTCATCCAACTCAATTTGATTGGTTTGAGATATTAAATGGTTCAAGTCCAATCGATTAAAAACAGGTTTATTGGACGCAAATTTTTCCCCAGTCAAAAGTCTGATAATGGCTTTAGAAATATAAGTTATAAAAGCAATAATTGGCCACAATATAAAATAACACAGATGAAAAGGCAAAATTAAGGCATTAAGAAAAAAATCGGGATTTATGCTAAACAATGATTTTGGCAAAAACTCAGCAACTATTAAAACTAATAGCGTTGAAAGGGTTGTTATTAAAACAAAACTCAAAATACCATGATAATTTGCAAATAAAACATTTGATAAAAATATTTCGATAAAAATACCATAAATAACCAAAGCAATATTATTTCCCACAAGTGTTGTGCTAATAAATCGAGAGGGGTCTTTTAAATAAAAAGACAATATTTTTCCACTCAACAAGCCTTGTTTATTTTGCAATTCTATTCTTAATTTATTGGAGGAAATGAAAGCCATTTCTATTCCAGAAAAAAAAGCTGAAAAAACCAAAGCGGCTATAATGATTATGATATGTGAAAACTCCAACTTATTTTATTTTTTGCAAAAATACGAATTTAAACTATGAAAATATAAGAAGAAATTAAAACCTTAGGTGAGGTAAGCATTCTAACTGTAATTTTTGAGCTTCTTTCGCTGCCATTTCCTTAAAATCTTCTTTATTTGAAGCATAGATCACACTTCTGCTTGCATTAATGAGCAAACCACCAAAATCAGTAACTGCATTTTCACATACCTCTTTAATAGTTCCGCCTTGAGCGCCAACACCAGGAACAAGGAAAAAATAGTTGGGAACAAGTTCTCTTATTGATTTTAGAACACTTGACTGAGTTGCACCAGTTACAAACATTAATTGCTCATCGTTGCCCCATTTTGCAACTTTTTCAATAACAATTTCGTATAATTTCTTTTTGTTGTACTCTAAAAACTGAAAATCTTTGCTGCCTTCGTTACTTGTAATACCCAAACAAATTACCCATTTATCCTTAAACTCCAAAAATGGCCTCAAAGAATCTTCTCCCATATATGGCGCTACAGTTATGGAATCAAACTTTAAAGTTTCAAAAAAAGCTTTTGCATACATTGAACTCGTATTGCCAATATCGCCTCTTTTTGCGTCAGCAATTGTAAAGCAATTTTGAGGAATATTTCTCAAGGTTTCTTCCATACAAACCCACCCTTCTGCTCCGTATTGCTCATAAAATGCCGTGTTTATTTTATATGCAATTGCATAATCTTTAGTTGCCTCTATTATTGCTTCATTAAATTCTATAACGCCTTTTATGTCCCTAGAAAAATGCAGGGGCAATTTATTTATATCTGTATCCAACCCAACACACAAAAGACTTTCTTTTGCAAAAATTTGTTCTACTAGCTCTTTTTTATTCATAATAAAAACTTTGCAAAATTCATTTATTTTATTCCTATTTGCAACTTTTTTAATTATTTATTGTCTAACCTTAAGAAAACGGATGTTATTTTCTTAATTTTGTACTTATGAATTTGAAAGTTATTTTAGTTGTTTTTATTTTGCTTTGTGGCAAGTTATGGGCAATTGTTCCAGAAAATAAAATTGTGGAAAACCACCTAATTATCTCATTCAAAAATACATGCACAAGCGATGAAGCCAATTTCATCAATCAATTGAACATCGAATCTTTAAAGTTTTTAAACGTAAACAAAACGCTTGCAATTCTTAAATTCAACCAAAATTCAACGATAAAAAATGCCCTAATTTCAAAATTAAAAACACTTTCTAATATTACATCAATAGAGAATGATTATCGTATTTCGTTAAGAACATCAACTCCCAATGACCCACTTATAGCAAACCAATGGCATTTAAACAAAATTAGCGCTCTGAAATCGTGGAACTTAAATAAAAAAGGAATTACCAGAAGAGGCGACACCATTGTAATTGCTGTGATAGATGACGGTATGAACATAAACCATCCGGATTTCAGAAACAATATTTGGCAAAATAATGGAGAAATTCCTGAAAACATGATTGATGACGACAGTAATGGATATGTTGACGACTTTATGGGATGGAATTTTATGGGAAAAAACAATGACATTAGCGATAGCGCAAACTACAAAGGCAAACATGGCGTTCCTGTTGCAGGTATCATTGGGGCAAACGGAAACAATGCAGAAGGTGTTTCTGGCATTATGTGGTTTGTAAAACTAATGATTGTTACGATTGCCGACACTTCCAGAAAACCTGTTATTTTCCAAAGTGATGCTTTGCAAGCCTATTCGTATGTGCTTCATCAAAAAAAACTTTTTTTAGAAAGTGACGGCCTTTTGGGAGCAAATGTAATTGCAACCAATTCTAGTTGGGGGCTTGATGGCGTTTTTCCAAATAACACGCCTCTTTGGTGTGCAATGTACGACAGTTTGGGAAAATATGGTGTTTTAAACATCAGCGCAGTAACGAATGCTCAAGCCAGAGTTGAAATTTTTGGTGACATTCCCACTCTTTGCAATAGCAAACACCTTATAGCAGTTGGCTCATCTACGGCAGGCGACAACTATTTTAATTGTGGATACAGCGACACTTATGTTGACATTAGCGCACCCGGAGCCAATATTTATTCAACTGCGGCCAACTTAAAAAACAATGTGAATGGATATTATAATAATGGTTTTTCAGGCACATCATTTGCTGCACCAATGGTTACGGGAGCAGCAGGACTTATTCACGCCTATGGATGCGAGAAATATTTAACCCTTTATGAAACCAACCCTGAAAAGGCAATGCTGATTTTAAAAAGGTGCATCTTAGAAGGTGCTGATATTTTACCTAATTTTTTAGGAAAAAATGCAACATCCGGCAGGTTGAATATCGAAAAATCTATGAAAATAATGGATAAATTTTGTTACGATGAATTAGGAATTAATGATTTTAACACTGCCATCAAATTTTTTGTTTCACCAAATCCAGGAAACGGCAGTTTTCAAATTTTTAATTTGGACAAACATCTAATTGAAAACATGAAAATCTATAATGCACTAGGCCAAGAAATTAAATTCAATCTTACGGAAAACGGTTTTGAAATAAACAATCCCATTTCTGGGATTTTCATCATTTCATTTATTTCAAATAAAGAAATCATTAGAATTAAATATCAAATCAACTAATTTTACTCCAAAAATTATCTGTTTGATGCTGTTTTAAAAATAACAATAAGCTCCCGTTGTCTTCTGTTCCAAGCTCGGGGTCTTTATTCAAAACAAAAGCAGCCGCTTTTTTTGCCAATTCAATAATCTCGCCATCTTTGGTTAAATCCAACAACTTAAATTCGGGCAAACCACTTTGACGGGTGCCTAAAACATCGCCAGGACCCCTTAATTCTAAATCTACTTGTGCAATCGCAAAACCATCATTGCTTTTACACATTGTACTAATTCTTTTTTTAGCGGTGTAATTCAAATCATCTTTGGTCATTAAAATACAATAGCTTTGTTCTGTCCCCCTCCCCACTCTACCTCTTAATTGGTGAAGTTGAGACAATCCAAACCTATTCGCATTTTCAATTATCATAACCGAGGCATTTGGAACATTTACCCCCACTTCAATGACGGTTGTTGAAACCATAATATTGGTATGCCCATTTTTAAATTTGTTCATTTCAAACTCTTTAATATCATATTTTAATTTACCATGCAAAATACTAATTTGATATTCTGGAACAGGGAAATAGGAAGTTACCAAATCATAACCATTCATTAAATCATTTAACTCTAATTTTTTAGATTCCTCAATCAAAGGATAAACCATATAAATTTGCCGCCCTTTTATTATTTCATTTTTAACAAAATCCATTACTTGATAACGAAAACTCTCGTCTCTGTGAACCGTAATAATGGGCTTTCTGTTTTGGGGTAGTTCATCCATAATGGAGACATCTAACTCTCCATGAACCGTCATAGCCAAAGTGCGAGGAATTGGGGTAGCCGTCATTACCAAAACATGGGGGCTTTGATTTTTTTTCCACATTTTGGCTCTTTGAGCAACACCAAACCTATGCTGTTCATCGATAATTGCCAATCCTAAGGTTTTAAACACAACATCGTCTTCTATTAAGGCATGCGTTCCTATTAAAATATCTATTTCGCCATTTTTCAATTGCTCTAAGAGAATATTTCTATTTTTCGTTTTCGTAGAACCTGTTAAAATAGCCACCTTAACATCTAATGGCTTTAAAGCTTCACTAATAGAAATGAAATGCTGGGTTGCCAAAATTTCTGTTGGTGCCATTAAACAAGATTGAAAACCATTGTCTTTGCATAAAAGCATAGACAATAATGCAACAATTGTTTTTCCACTGCCAACATCGCCTTGCAGCAATCTATTCATTTGTATTCCACTAGAAAGGTCACCCTTTATTTCTTTAACAACTCTTTTTTGAGCATTAGTAAGTTCAAATTCTAAATGTTCACTATAAAACGCTTTAAAACTATCTCCTACTTTTGGCATCGGCAATCCTTTTGCCATAAGTTGTCTATTGACCTTGTTTTTTTCTGAACGCATTGCCAAAACAAACATTTCTTCAAATTTGATTCGTCTTGTTGCAGCTTTCAACTCCTCTTCGTTACTAGGAAAATGTATCCATTTATAAGCCAATGTTGGACATATTAATTTTGCCCCGTTAATTACAGAATTAGGCATAAACTCATCTATTTGAAACTGTGGGTTTTGCAAAATTTGAGTAACCATATTTGCAATATACTTAGAATCAATGTATCTGTTCTTTAATTTTTCTGTCAAAGAATAAACAGGTTCATATCGCAAGCCCTTTTTTTCATCTTCGGCTGTGTATGGTTTTATTTCTGGATGAGAAATACTTAATTTTCCCTTAAAATCAACAGCTTTTCCATAAACTGTGTAATCCATATTTTTTTGCAAATTTGGAAGAATGTATTTGTAGTTTTTGAACCAAAGTAATTCTAAAACACCAGAGCCGTCAGAAAAAACAACAGACAATCGTTTTGACTTTTCATTTCCAAGAATTTGAAGGTCTAAAATGCGCCCTCGGATCTGAATATTGGGAAAATCTTCATTAAAATTTGCAATTTTTGTAATTTCCGATTTGTCAACATAGCGAATTGGCATGTAATTAATAACATCCTTGTAAAAATAAAAATTCAATTCCGCCTGCAAAACCTCAGCTTTTTGTGGTCCGACAGCCTTTAGAAACTCAATTTTATTGTCTATAAAAGTATTTATCAAAAAAGTAAAAAAATGTTTTGCAATAATAAAATAAAATATTAGTTTTGCCGCCACTTTTATAAAATACAATAAAAAAAATGAAAAAATTATTCATCATTTCTGCAATCGCTAGCTTATTTGCTGCTTGCTCTTCTACTCCAGCTGTTTCTGAATCTTCAACTAAAGTTGCTGGTTTAACTGCTTGGGTTGACTCTATTAACAATGTAATCAGCACTTCTACTGAATTTGATTCAGCTTCTTGGGCAGGTTATTCTGAAAGCTTTAACACTGCTGTCGCTGGTATCAACGAAGCTGACTTAGACGAAGCAACTAAAGCAACATTTGCTGGTGTTAAATCTTCTTGGGAAGGTGCTGGAACTGCTTACACTCGTGGTATCGAAGATGCTAAAGCTAAAGCTGCTGCTGCTTTATTATCTACTGACACTTCTGCTAAAACTCTAGAAGGTAAAAATATCATTGAAAAATCTAAATAAGTTGTAAAAGACTTTTAAGATTTAATAATAAAATAGTTTTATTTAAATTCTTTCAAAAAAGGTTGAGCTTTAAAAGTTCAACCTTTTTTTATGCGCTATAATCTATAAAGTATAAAGCGGTTCAACAGAAAATAGCTATATCTACAATTTATTATTACTTAAATTTAATTACTCTTGCAATTTAAGTGTTAGTAATTTCTTAAACAATCAATTTAACTAAAAAAATCTAAAGTTGTTTTTAAAATAAAACTAAATATATAAAACCCGTTAAACAAACAATAGAAATAATATAAGAATTTAACTAAAGTTTTGCCAACGAAATTAGTTTTTTAAAAATTTGAAAAAAATAACTTTATTATAATTTAAATTAATATAACTATTAATTACGACTTCACAGTGTTGGTTAAATTTGCAAAATATTACATCACCTTTTTATATATTTATCTAAAAGATAATAGAGTCAGCATATAAAGGCAATTGTTTAAAAAAGGCTTTATTGAAATAGCAATATATACAATACTTATAAATATTATCATTGTTGTCCGATAAAAAAGTAGCCTAAATAAGGCTACTTTTTATTTTTGTAATTTTGTAGTTCTTAAGCAACAAAATTAACATGAGCAAAAGTAACTATTTTTCATCAAAATCGGTTT
>JBDNIM010000078.1:0-1477 GCA_041688295.1 Bacteroidia bacterium | reverse complement strand
ATATTATGTTTGTTTCTGTAAAAGAGCGCACACATTTAATAGGGATTCAAAAAGCATTGGGTGCCAAAAAAATGTTTATCCTCATTCAATTTTTAACAGAATCGGTAATTTTAAGTATCATTGGCGGAATTGTTGGATTATTATTCACAAGCGGACTTTCTGCGCTTGTAAATTGGGGTCTAAAAAAGTTTACAGAATCAAGTTTTGAACTTGAGTTAAGTTGGCACAATATTTTTATTGGCCTTCTGTTCTCATGTTTAATTGGGTTGTTGGCAGGTTTTATTCCTGCCTATCAAGCCAGCGAGATGCAACCCGTAGAGGCAATGCGAAGCAAATAGGCTTTATTTTTTTTCTTCTATCTTTTGCTCAAATCTTTGTTTTTTTCTAACAAAATACATGATTACTGAAACTATGAAAATAAGTGCAAAAAAATAAACTTTCCAGTTTTTGAATCCGCCATTCGGAAATTCTTTTGTTATCTCAATACTTGAAATAGCTGCTGCCAAGAGCCACATGATGATGATGATTTGCTTAACTACTAATTTGTTTTTGAACATTATATTGAATCTTTCTTTATTTGTATTAATCCTCGTGGTTTCAAAATCGTCCACTCACTAAAATCTTGTTTCCCTTTAAGGCCTTCGCCTGTTATTATTTCGTTTTTAGTGGTAATTTTCACGAACTTTTCAGTGTAAATTGTTTGTTTTCCTTGGTCCCAAATCAAGAGTTCCGTGTTTAGACGCTCGCCTTTGTTATTTTCTACAACAACATTTTCAAACACTTCGGTTATTTTTTTTGTTTGATATGATATGCCTTTATTAGCAGTTAAAAAACTTTCTTTGATGCCATCTTTGTTATAAAAATCTGCTTTTATGCCTTCTGGCATTTTTAAAATTTCGTTGCCATCTTGTTTAAAACCCAATAGTTTTTTCGCAAATATAACTGCTTTCAAACTACCAGAATCTGTATATTCTATTTCAACATTTATCCCCTCTTGGGTGTATAATAGCGTATCGGCTTGTAACATTTTAGCAACATTTTTTTTTGCATATTTTGTGTTACAAGCCGAAGTGCTTACAATTATTAAAATGAGCAACAATCTCATTTAAAAGACTATTTTATTCTAATTGTGGTTGATTCGCCAGAACAAGAAATTGTGTATGGACTGCCAACTTTTAGGTTTAAAAAGAAAGCCTCGCTTTTTGTTGGAACATAAGCCGAATATTGGGCAATAAGTTTATTGGCTTCTGCTGTTACGCCTGCGTCCAGCGACTTTGCTCTTTGAAAATAATCAAGTGCTACACATGCAGCCATTTTTCTTTCAAATGCAGAACCACATTGGTTTTTATAAGCTATTTTTCCTAAAGTTATGATAGCTTTTCCATTGTTTGGATTAATTTGCAACACTTTGTTTGTGTAATTTCTCAAAATAGAAGTATTTGCTTGGTTCATTTGCGCCAATCTCAAAAACAAATCT
>JBDNIM010000077.1:0-2190 GCA_041688295.1 Bacteroidia bacterium | reverse complement strand
GAATTTCCTAGAAAAAATGTTTCGGGAATAAAATGGTTCAATGGTTTTAGCGATCATTTGCCTGTACTTTTAAAGATGTAATCACGATAAAATGCAAAAACTTAAAAACACCTTTATAAATAGAGAACTTAGTTGGCTTTCATTCAATGAAAGGGTTTTGCAAGAGGCAAATGACGCAAGTGTTCCTTTGTTAGAAAGATTGAAATTTTTGGGGATATTTTCTTCAAATTTAGATGAGTTTTTTAGGGTCAGAGTGGCTACCAATAAGCGAATGTTGCAATTGAAAAAAACGAAGGAACAGCCTATTAAAAAATCTGAAATCATCGAACTTTTGCAAAACATTCACAATAAAGTGATTATTTTACAAACAAAATTTAATAGTATTTACGATAAAATATTGGAAGAATTAGCAAAATCTAGTGTTAAATTTTTGAATGAAAAACAGATAACTGAGGAACAAAAAATAATTGTCAGAAAATATTTTAACGAAGATGTTATAAATACTATTTTTCCATTAATTTTGGATGGCAGACGCCCATTTCCTTTTTTAAGAGATAATACCATATATCTGGCTTGTAGATTACAAAACAGTGTTTCAAAAAATAAAAAATTTGTTTTAATCCCTTTGCCTACAAAATTGAAAAAGCGTTTTTTTATTATTCCTGAAAAGAAAGCTGAAGTAAATGTTATGTTTATTGATGATGTTATTCGGGCAAATTTAGATATTATTTTTAAAAGTTTAGATTATGATATTTTTGAGGCATATACTATAAAATTAACTAGAGATGCGGAACTTGCTATTGATGATGTAACTTCAAATATTCTTGAATCAATGAAAAACTCATTGAAATTAAGAAAAAAAGGAGAACCGGTGCGTTTAATTTTTGATAAAGATGCGCCCGAGGATTTATTAAAATTCATAAATCTAAAATTAAAATTTAAAAACAATGAATTAATTCCTGGACAGCGATATCATAATTTTAAAGACTTTATAAGCTTTCCAAGTGTAAAAATACTTGAACTTAAGTATCCTTTATTTAAGCCTCTTCCAATTCCAGAAATCGATAATTCTAAAAGTTACTTAGATCTAATAAGTAAAAAAGATTTTTTAATCAGCCATCCATACCATCCATTTTCATACATTATAAAATTTTTGAGAGAAGCTGCCATCGATCCAAATGTTACAACCATAAAAACAACCCTTTATCGGGTTGCTGAAAACTCCAATGTTGTTAACGCTTTAATAAATGCTGTAAAAAATGGCAAGAAGGTCATTGTGTTAATGGAAATAAAAGCAAGATTTGATGAAGAACATAATATTTTTTGGAGCAACAAACTTAAAGAAGAAGGGGCAACCGTTTTATATGGAATACCAAACCTTAAAATACATTCAAAAATGTGTTTGGTATATAGAAGAGAGCAAAAAACCGTTAATATATTGGCGCACATAGGAACTGGAAATTACAATGGAGATACTTCAAAAATATATTGCGATCATGGTATTTTTACTTCGAATAAAAAAATAACTTCAGAACTTCATAAAGTTTTTGACATGATTCTAAAATTTGAACCTAAAGCCTACAAATTTCGGCATTTATTGGTTTCTCCAGTAAATTTTAGAAGCCGATTGTACCAAATGATTGACAAAGAAATTGCCAATCATAAAAAAGGTCTGCCAGCCTTCATAAAAATTAAGGTAAATAGCATTGTTGATCAAGAATTGATAGAAAAATTATACACCGCAAGCCGCGCAGGGGTTCCGATTGACATTATTGTGAGAGGAATTTGTTGTTTAGTGCCTGGCATTCCAAATCAAAGTAAAACGATTAATGTGATTAGTATAATTGATAATTTTCTTGAACACGCCAGGATATATGTTTTTTGTAATGCAGACGATGAGAAAGTTTTTATGGGTTCGGCAGATTTAATGACTAGAAATTTGTATAATCGTGTGGAAGTATGTTTTCCTTTGTTGCAAAATGACATTAAAGAAGATATTTTAAAGTTGATAGAAATTCAGTTAAACGACAATAAAAAAGCTAGAATTATAGACTCCTATCAGATAAACGAATATAAAACCAAAGGGAAAGGGAAGACTGAAATTAGGTCTCAAATAGCATTTTATAATTATTTGAAAAGCAAACTTAAAGTAAGCTAATATTGTTTCAAATAGTTTAAAATTTTAATGCT
>JBDNIM010000076.1:0-10930 GCA_041688295.1 Bacteroidia bacterium | reverse complement strand
TGTGTATCCATAATACGGTGGTTTTTATCCATCTATTCTCTAAATGCTTGATGTGTTTTTGGTTTGGCGCTTTAAAGATGCTAAATATAATGGGGATGATAGTTAGCGACAAAATGAATACAGAAAGAACACTCAAGAATGCTGCTATACCAAATTGTTTTAAAGGCAAAGTGTCTGTGAAATAAAAAACACCAAACCCTATTGCAGTGGTTAAATTGGTTAAAACCGTGGCTGACCCAACTCGAGAGATGACTCTTTGAAGTGCTTTTATTTTATTATTATGTTTGCTGTATTCATCATGGTATTTATTGATTAAATAAATGCAATTTGGAATGCCAATAACAATCATAATGGCGGGTATTAATCCTGTGAGCAGAGTTATTTTGAATCCTAAAATACCTAGCCAGCCAACGCTCCATACAACAGACAAGATAACCACGATTAAAACAATTCCCAAATTTGAAACACTTCTAAAAAAGAGCCAAAACAAAAGGGCGGTTACCGATAAAGCCAACATTGTGAAAAAAACCAATTCGTTTTTAACCTTTGTAGAAAGGATATGTCGAACATAAGGCAAACCGCTGTAGTGCATTTCCAAGTTATTATTCTTTCCAAAAATCTCTGCAAGGTGATGTATAGAGTCAATTATTTCTGTTCTGTATTTGCTGTCTAATTTAACCTTGTCTAAGGAAACTACAATGAGATTGGCTTTGGTGGATGGGTTGTAAATCAGTCCTTCATAAAATTTTAAGTCAAGAATTTCCGTTTTTAGGCTGTCTAGGGTTTTCTGATCAACATTTGTTGGGCTAACGGCCAATAACTCAAAACTTCTTAAGCTATCATTTCTTTTTAAGTTGTATAGATTGGTTAACGAAAGCACATCATACACACCGTCTATTTTTTGGATTTTTTTTGTGCTTGTAAGTAAGTCGTTAAATATTTTTTCTAAAAAAATAGAATCAGACCTAAAACCTATGATTAGTTTGTTGCCATCATCTCCAAATTCGGCTTTAAATTTTTCATAATCTATTAAATCTGGATCATTGGCTGGCACAAGTTTTTGCATGTTGTATGCCAATTCGGCTTTGCTTGCAAAAAACAACATAACCAAAGATAAAATAGCAATGGTTGAAAGAATGTAATACTTGGCCCTTAAAATAAAATTAGCTAATGATTCCCACATTTTTGTGGTGCAAAAGTAATCATTTTTTTATAAATTATTTGTTTAAGGATTTCATAGATCGAGAAAAATGCCATAATTGACAACAGTTTTTATCCAACGGTTTTTATAGCATAAATTGTATAAACAAATTTTTTTGGCGTATTTTTTCTTTTTTAGAAATTGTTTTCTCATAAATGGCATTAAATTTGGCTGCCTCAAAGCATAAAAAAAGGCACTCCTAAAAGTGCCTTTTTTAAATAAAAGTTTATTGAAATCTATTTATTATCTGCCAAAGAAGTAAGAAAAACCAAAATTGATAGATGCACTATTCAAATTAAAATTAAAACCGCTTGATTCAAAATTAGATGAAGCATTAGGGCTTGTAGATTCACTTGAGGTTATTGATATTTTAGACCAACCCAATCCTCCGAATCCTGCGTGAAGGCCTATTCTTTTTGAAGGAAAGTAAACAATGCCTGCGCTTAAATCTGCAATGGTAGCTGGACCTTTTGCTAAATCTTTAGTAGAGTTGCCATTTGCTAAAGTATAGGTTTCCTCAACTTTGTATGAACCTCTTACAAATGAGGCTTGTCCGTAAAATCCAAATTTCTCATTGGTCATTAAATATTTTCTTAAAAATAATCCAAATGCTGCGCCACTTAATACTTGTTTTTCCTCTTTTTTAGAAAAACCTGTTGCATTTGGAACTGTAGTGGTCATGCTATTCGAAGCTAAACTAAAAACTAAGCCCACAGCTAACTTGTCGGCAACAAAATAGCCAAATGATGGCGTAAAATTTAAATCCCTGATTTTTGTTTCATCAGTAACCATACTAGTGCCTCCGTTAATATCAGTGCTTTCATCTTTTCCTGAATTAAAACTCAAAGAACCACCTAGCATCATTGAGCCTTTTGAAGTTTGAGCAGACAAGAAAGAAGTTGCAGCTAAAACCATTGATAGAATAATTGTTTTTTTCATAATATGTATTAATATAAGTGGGTCAGAAGTAAGGTTTTGTTTTAAATTTTAAAATGAAATTATTAACAATGTTATTTTAGTATCCTTTATTTTGTGCCTATGGTTTTTTGTTTAAGAAACTATTCTGCCGTTATCCATTGTGATAATGCGCTGCGTGTTTTCTGCAAAATGCAAATCATATGTTACAACCAAAAGCGTTTTGTTGTAGGTTATTGTTAGTTCTTTGAATATATCAAAAACAAAATTCGTGTTTTTATTGTCTAGGTTGCCTATTGGTTCATCACACATAATTATAAGTGGATTGTTTATCATAGATTGTGCAATGGCAACACCTTGTTTTTTTCACCAGAAAATTGATAAGCCATTTTGTGCGCAAGCTTTTCTATACCTAGGTTTTTAGTCAATTCAAGTACATTGTTTATTAATTCCTCTTCGGCCAATTTGTCAAGTTTAAATCCAGGCAATATAACATTCTTCAATATACTGAACGAATTAAGCAAATAATGAAACTGAACAACAAATCTTATTTTTGCATTCTGAATAAGTAACAATACCTTGTTTGATTTATTGCTCAAGCTTTTTGTTGTCAATATAAAGCTGACCAATTTAGTCTGTGTCTTGTTGTCGATAATCTTTGTTCATTTTTATAAAAGTAATTAATGCCTCTAAAAATAAATTTAGCATGAAATTTTTCTTTTTCAATACTTAAATTATAATGATACCCTTGTAAATTTATTTTTGAATTTTAGTCCTAAAAATTCTATATGTTTTATATTCTTCGTATCAGAGACTATTTCTTCCTGCTTGTTCGCAATTCCAATTACTTTGTTTCTCAAAATCTATCACCGCAAAATTATCTAATGTAGCTGTAGCAGAGTTTTTGTAAATCCAATAATTGCTATCTTTAAAAAGAAATTAGTCTTTCATTAATTGAGGATAATCCATAATGCCATTGTATCGTTCAATTTGGTTTTTTTTGCAACTGTTTAAAAAAATGGTTGTCGAAAACAATGCCGTTAGAGCGAAAAAGGCAGTTTCAATAACCAAATTTAATATTGAAAACATTAACCAATTAAATGGTTTGGCAATAGGCAATAGTTCCAATTATTTTAACCAAAGCCATTGCTCTCATCTTGCGAGAGAGCGAAAAAATGGCAGGGGCGAGACTTGTTCTACTGATGCTGTTGAGGACAGGTGCGAATGCAAATCGCCTCTACGGATACCGAAATTCAAAATTCAAAATTCAATAAATCTAAAAGCTTAAGCTGCAAGATTGTAAGCGGAGAGCAGGATGAAGCTTCGCACAAAAAAAATGGACTGTTCTAAATTTTAAATTGGTTTCAAAAAAATGGTTTATCTTTGTTGCTTTAAAAAAACCTGTAATTTATAAATGGAAAATTCTCAATCGTTAAAACTAGTTGAACTAAATGATTTGCACATTGCCCTTGGTGGCAAAATGGTTCCTTTCGCTGGCTATAATATGCCCGTACAATATTCTAACCTTATTCAAGAACACAATGCTGTAAGAAACAATGTTGGTGTTTTTGATGTTTCGCACATGGGCGAGTTTGTTTTAAAAGGCGATAAAGCCTTGGATTTAATTCAATTGGTGTGTAGCAATGATGCCTCAAAATTGGAAGATGGCAAGGTGCAATACAGCTGTTTGCCAAATAATACGGGCGGTATTGTTGACGATTTGTTAGTTTATAGGGCGAATGCCAATGAATACTTTTTAGTGGTTAATGCCTCAAATATTGAAAAAGATTGGGATTGGATAGCTTCGCACAATACCTTTGGGGTGCAAATGGAAAATGTGAGCGCGGGCATGAGTTTGTTTGCTGTTCAGGGTCCAAATGCTATTAAAGTGTTGCAAAAATTAACAGCCGTGGATTTATCTGGCATGGAATATTATAGTTTTAAAATTGGCACGATGGCAGACATTAGCAATGTTATTATTTCTAATACAGGATACACAGGTGCTGGCGGTTTTGAACTTTATGTAGCTAACAAAGAGGCAAAAAAATTGTGGAATGCCGTTTTTGAAGCGGGTAAAGATTTTGAAATTATACCGTGTGGACTGGGTTGCAGAGATACTTTAAGATTAGAAAAAGGATTTTGCCTTTATGGCCATGATATTAACGACACCACTTCCCCAATAGAAGCAGGATTGGGTTGGATTACTAAATTTACAAAAGATTTTGTTAACAGCGCTTACCACAAATCGCTGAAAGAAAAAGGCGTTGACAAAAAACTAGTAGGCTTCGAGATGATTGACAGAGGCATTCCAAGACAACATTATTTAATAAAAAATGCCGAAGGCGACACAATAGGAGAGGTTACATCTGGCACGCAATCGCCCAGTTTAGGAAAAGCTATTGGCATGGGCTATGTTTTCACAGAATATGCTAAAGCAGACACAGAGATTTTTATTGAAATTAGAGATAAAGGCTTAAAAGCCGTTGTTAAAAAAACACCGTTTCTTTAAGTAATTGTGTAATTGATGACTCATTTATCATGAACCATTGATCACTGAAAACTGCTTTTTTTGCGTTTTGGTTATTTTTTAAAAAGCTTTTAAGTCAACCATGGACTGAGTACAGGGGATCTTTGATAGACCATAAATCTCAATAACCTTTATGTTGCGAAAATGGATAAATTAGAAAAATAACTGGAAATAATTCGTAATAACATGATTTTAAAAACAGAAAAAAGACACAATTTTGACATTAAAAAAAGATTTGTTTTAGTTGCATTTGTTATTCTCATTTTGTCGAAACTGGGTTTTCGTGCTTAAATTATTCTTCCCTTCAAAGATGGGACAAGTTGTTTTTCGCATCAAGTTTTCAGCCGTCTTTTGTTTAAAAAACTAAATATAAAGGTTTCCCATCCTCAGAAAATATTTACTCCCAAAAACTTTCAACTTACAATTTTTCTCTTCCCCCCACTACCAAGCCATCAAGTCCAACAAACCATCTTCTAACTGTTTTTTAGCTAAAAAATTATCTTCCAAATCTTTTGCTAAAGGCACAGGGGTGTCTAGGCTGCCAATGCGTTTTACGGGGGCATCTAGTTTTGAAAAACAATGCTCGCCAATCCATGCGGCAATCTCTGCGCCTATGCCTCCCGTGAGCGTGTCTTCATGCAAAACCAAGGCTTTGCCTGTTTTTTCTACTGCTGTTTGCACGGCTGCTTTGTCCCAAGGCAAGAGCGTACGCAAGTCTATTATTTCTGCATTTATGTTTAGTTTTTTTGTAATTTCTAAAGCCCATTGCACACCCCAACCATAAGTTATGATGCTTAAATCATTGCCCGAAGCAACGGCTGCTGCTTTGCCTATTTCTAAGGTGTAATAATCGTCTGGCACTTGTCCTTCGATGCTGCGATACAAGTTTTTGTGTTCAAAAAACATGACAGGATTTGGGTCGTTGATGGCCGCACAAAGCAATCCTTTGGCATCATACGGATTGCTAGGATAAATGATTTTTAAGCCTGGCACATGAAAAAACCAAGCCTCGGTGCTTTGGCTATGAAATGGGCCTGCCCCAACGCCAGCGCCCGTTGGCATTCGCACCACAACATCGGCTGCTTGCGCCCATCGGTAATGGCTTTTGGCTAAATTATTTACTATCTGATTGAACCCACAGGTTACAAAATCGGCAAATTGCATCTCTACAATGGCTTTATATTTTTTAATGGACAAACCATAGCCTGCGCCTAGTATAGAAGATTCCGTTATGGGTGTGTTTCTTACTCGCTCTTTACCAAATAATTTAACAAAACCATCCGAAATTTTGAAAACACCGCCATATTCGGCAACATCTTGTCCCATCAAAACCGTATTTTTATGGCACTCCATGCTTTGTCTTAAACCATCGCTAATGGCATCCACCAAGCGTTTGGTGCTTTCGGCATTTGTGGCAGGCGGTATTATCTCTTGCGTGTATGGTGCATATACATCTGAAATTTCTTCTTCGATATTAGCAACTACTTCTGGCTCAGCAAAAACAGCCGCCAAATCATCGTCCATGCCATGTTTTAGTTCATTGTATATTTCTGTTTTCAAGGTTTCGGTTAAAACCCCTTCGGTCATCAGAAAGCTTTCGTAGTTGCTAATTGGGTCTTTTTTACCCCATTCTTCAAACAGCTCTTGAGGCACATATTTTGTGCCGCTTGCTTCCTCGTGTCCTCTCATTCTAAAAGTCATACACTCTAGCAAAACTGGCCTTGGCGAGTTGCGCATGCTCTCTGCAAGCTCCGTTGCTTTACTATAAACATCCAAAACATTGTTGCCATCTATCTGATAGGCCTCCATGCCATAGCCAATGCCTTTATCTATAAATTGATTGCAACGAAACTGCTCGTTGCTTGGGGTGCTTAGTCCGTAGCCATTGTTTTCTATCAAAAAAATAACGGGCAATTGCCAAACCGCAGCCACATTCATTGCTTCATGAAAATCGCCTTCGCTTGTTCCCCCATCGCCACTAAAAACAACACTTATTTTCTTGTCTTTATTCAACAAATGGGCCAAAGAAATGCCATTGGCAACCCACAACATATCACCCAAATGACTAATCATACCAACAATATGGTATTCATTTGTGCCAAAATGAAAACTTCTGTCTCTGCCTTTTGTAAAGCCGCTTTTTTTGCCTTGCCATTGTGCAAATAGTTTTTTGAAAGGCACTTTGCGAGTTGTAAAAACCCCTAAGTTCCTGTGCAACGGCAACAAATACTCATCGGGTTGCAACGCCATTGTAACGCCAACAGAAATTGCCTCTTGCCCAATGCCGCTAAACCATTTGCCTATCTTGCCTTGACGCAAAAGAATCAACATTTTTTCTTCAATAATCCTAGGGTACAAAAGATTTTTGTATATGTTTAATAACCCATCATTTGAGAGTTGTCTTCTATTAAAATTCACCATGCAAAAGTAATTGATTTATTTTTAACATATTTGCAGAAACTTTGCGTTAATATTGAAGTTTAATGAATGCATACCCACAAACAAAAAACAGACTATTAAAACGATGGTATTGACAAACGAAACACTCATTCACGGAAAATTTAAGTTCAATTTAATAGCAAAACTAATGGCTGTTTTATTGTTTATTCAAGCAGCTCAAATTTCTATAAGCTATTATTTTTATCAAAACAGTTTATTGCGAGAAGAAATTGTTTTCACTGCTTTTTATTTTTTAATATTAATTGGGTTCTTTATTGGAAAAAAAAAACGCATTGGTTTGCGGCAGCTTAATTATTAACACAATATAAATTTGACGACTATTTCTTTTGTCATAATGTCATGTCAAATGTGGTTTCATTTCTTTGTTTTTACCTAATGATTTATAGTTACAACAATGAAAAACTTTAACAGAGTGAAATATCTGAATCATCTTTTTTGTCTAGGATATTAGGTGCAAAATATTTAGCAGCTTTTCTTTGGGGCATTCTTCATTTTGTTTCCGTTTTTAGCCATTTTGAAGATATGCATTGGAGAAATGGCATTGCCTTTGGAAAAATACTTTGCAATCCTTTTCTATCAAGACACTTTTCTTTTTTTCAATCTTTAAATCAGAGTAACTATGATTTATTTTCAATGATTTCTAGCTTTTCTTCTTATTTGTTTTTGTTTTTCCAAACCACGATGCTTTTGTTTTTCGTTTTTAAAAAAACAAGGTTCATTTTTTATCTTTGGATTCTAACCTTCAATATTAGCATAACTTTTTTCTTAAACATCGGCATTTTAATGCACTTTTCATGGTTGTGCTTATACTTAATAGTCCCCAAAATAAAACTGCAAGCCCCTGCATGGCTTTCATTCGTTAGCGAATTAAGATTAGGGAGCAAGTTGTCAAAAACGAATAAAGTATTCTTTTTAGTTATCGGACTTTATATATTTTTAAACGCTCCTTTCTTAAAAACTGCTACTCACAAAATTTTTTGGGTTTTTAGAGAATGGGACACCTATCACTACATTAACAAAAAGTTGACAATGGTTGGGCTTTCAAAACTCAATTTGTTTAACAGCTATCAAATTGCCAATGGCAATAAGTGGTTTACTATATATAAAAAAGAGGATAATCAATGGATAAAAATACCGCTTGTGGACACAGACGGCAGCCGCCTATCGTATTATCCAGACCTACTTCAAACAAAAAATCATGGCAGCGATATATTATTGGGAAATACAATGCAATATTCTTTTAACATCGATGAAATAAGTTACAGCAAAACTTCTACTCCTCATAAAAAGAATGAGAAAATATATGAAAGACTCATTAAATATGACCACAACAAGCATTCTCCGAAAGCTAATTCATACAAAATAGAGTTTTATAGCCGAAAGACAGAAAACCCCAAATTTGAGCCCCATAAAGTTGGTTTAGAAAGCGTTAAATATATTCATATTCAATAAGGCTGCAGTGCGGCTTTAACCAATTGAAAAAAGTTATTTAGAAGATAAGGCAAATTTACTTTAAAATGGTTATTATTTTTCAATTATCACCTCAACTTTTCTGTTTAGGCTCAAATTATTTTTGTCTGTAACTGCACCTTTTGCTGAAACATTAATTTTATGGTTTGGGTATAGAGACCTTAAATAATCTTGCACAATTAAGGCCATTTGAAGGCTCAAATTAAGGTTATAGTTTTTATATCCAGTTACATCAGCATAACCAATGCACAAAACATGATATTCTGCATCTTTATCAAGTGCCAAATCCTTTAAAATTGAAATATTATCCTCTTTTAAAGAACTTACATCAATATCAAAATACAATTTTATGGTATCGTTCAAAACCGACTTGTTTTCTTTTTCATCATTGTATTGTTTAATAAAAAGTTCGCATGATGTGTATTTTTTATGCAAACAAATATCCTTTAATGTGAACAATTTATTTTCTTTCTTGTTGCTTTTTCCAAATAACAAAAATCACTTTTCTTGGCCTGTTGCTTTGTAATTAAAACGATAGTTCACAAATTCATTGTTTAATTAATGTTATTGCTAAAATGCTATTCACTGTTCGCATTTTTTTAAGTTGAATATCAGTCAAAGTATTAAACATTTCATTTAAAAAGGCAAGATTAAGCGAACGCCCTCTCGCCCATTTTTTGCACTTAAAACGGGGTTCAATAACAAAATTGATTTCATCGATTGAATCTTTTATTAGCGGTGAATTGATAATCATTTACAAATAGTTGTTGTCGTTTAATTGTATCCTAATGTCATATAGAAACTTGTATAAAAATCATTGCAAAGCGATGCGCCATACCTTAAATAAGAAATATCCACCCAATCATGATTAGGGTCATTGTTCGAATTACTATTAAACCCCCAACTTCTGCAAGTGTCATTATTTACTTTTACGATTGTTGGAATATCATTCAACAAATTTTGAGAACTTGCCACAAAAGAAACACTTAATGCAAACAAAAGAATGAAGTGTTTTAAATTTATAATCACAAAACTAAATGAAAATCAGTAATTATTTAAACATCTTTTTCTGCCTATGAGATTGGATTGTTTTCTCAACTAATCTTAAACCAACATAGGCTTAAAAGACCCTACAAAAACATCTCCCAAAATCAATTAACCACTCATCCTTTACGAATCATCCATTTAAACAACTGTTTGAAGCTCGCTTTTTGTCCATAGCTCAAAATGCCAATTGTATAAATCCGAGCCGACAACCAAACCACTGTTAAAAAACTAATTGTTAAAATGAAAATTGATAGCCCAATTTGCGCCCAAGAAACCTCAAATGGCACACGCACCATCATAACAATTGGCGATGTAAAAGGAACCATGCTTGCCCAAACGGATAAAACACTGTGAGGGTCTTTTATGACAGAAATTTGGGCAATGATAAGCCCTAAAATTAAAGGCAACGAAACAGGCAAAACAAATTGTTGGGTTTCGCTCTCTTGATCAACCGCACTGCCGATGGCGGCAAAAATGCCACTGTAAAATAAGAATCCACCAAAAAAATACATGATGAAACAAACAATTATTTTGAAAAAATCGATGCTTTTCAGTTGTTGTAATATCTCGAGTGCGGGGCTGCTTGCAAGAGCCGATGCGTTCATGTCGTTTAAGTTAGTGTTTGAAAAAACTCCTCCTATTAATGCAACCGAAAAGATTAAAACCCCTGTCAAAATTACCCAAGAAACAAATTGGGTGAGCCCAACCAAAGTAACACCCAAAATTTTGCCCATCATGAGTTCAAAAGGCTTTACAGATGAAACAATAATCTCTACAATTCTATTCGTTTTTTCTTCCGTAACGGCTTTCATAATCATAACGCCATAAACAAAAATAAACATATATATAAGCAAAGCACTGATATAACCCAATCCCGATTTTATTTCAATAGCGCTCGATGTGCCATTTTCTAATTGGTCTATCATGGTTAAGTTTGGCTTAAGACTGTCAATAGAATTTTTATCGATGCCTTGCTCTTGCAACCTTAAATTAAAAATGGCAGTTTCTAAATTGGACAATAGGGTTTGCTTGTCTGTTATTGACAAACTTGAGCGCGAGGTCATTTGAACAGAATCGTTGTTGAAATTTTCAAGCCTTACCAAAACATCTAATTCTTCGTTTTTCAATCTTTCTTTCTCTTTTTCCAAATCATTAGAAAACGAATAGATAAAGGTATTATTTTTGCTTATGTTTTTTTCTAATCCAGTTGGGGCATTTATTAACACAACCGTTAGCTCTTTTGATTTTGAAAACTCGTTGGCGGTTAAATAAAAAATGCCGCCATAGAAAGCTGCTATCAAAACAGGGCC
>JBDNIM010000075.1:0-2278 GCA_041688295.1 Bacteroidia bacterium | reverse complement strand
TAGTTTCGTTAAAAGCTAAATAATGTCCATTAAAATGGTGTACATATTTTATTTTTCCGGGAACAAATTCTATCGCCCTCACATATTTTCTCTCTTTGTTTTGATAAGGAATTTTAATGGTGTAAAACTGATCGAGATTGTTGTTTTTTATGTCAACAGAAGGCACATCAATTATCAAATCTGGCTTACCCAAGCTTGCCTGATTGAATAAATTAGTTGGCAATTTAAGAGTAGAAGTATCGCCTGACTTGGCGCCTTGTTTATACCATAATTGAAGTATTTTAATTTCAGCAGAGGTTAAATAGCGTTCGTTAACAAACCGAGAATAGGAAATATCGGCAGGCCAAGGTGGCATATATTTGCTTGCTGTAACATGGGCAATCATTTTCGCTTTTTTCTTTATCTGTTGATAATATATCAATGAAAAAGGCGCAGCACCAGAAGGCTGATGACAAGGCGTGCAATTTTTGTGAATTATTGGAGCAACATCTTTGGCAAATGTTATCGTTTGCCTATTGCACGACAAAAATACATTAAGGCTCAATAAAACAGCCAACAGGCTTGGTATAATGAATTTTAATTGGTTCATTTTTCAGCAACAAATTTATGGTATTAAAAACATAATTTTCAGTCAATTTTTCTTTATAAGCGCCCAAGCTTTCGAATCTATCATCGATTTTTCCTGAATAAACCATATTTCCATTATGCAAAATTATGGTTTGGGGCGTAATTGTAGGCTTCAGCTTCTTAAATAATTTTAGTTCTTTATCTAAAATAACCGATGATGTACTTATACTATCATAATTAATATATTCATTAATAGTTTCTTCATTTTGATTTCCACAAAAAACATAATAAAAGCAAACCCCCTTTATTGTATTATTTATTTTAAAAGTACCTTGATATTTTAGGCAAATAGGACAATCTGTGTTTAAAAAGTAGAACACCTGAATGGGTTCCTTGATATCTAAGGCAAAACCATCCATTTTTTTTATAGTTGGATTGCATGAACCTATTACAATAAGAATTAAAAAATATTTATAAAAGCAATTAATTTTCATTAAAAAAAACGAATATGGTTGTGCAAATTTAGTTTTAAATAAAAAGATAAAAAATAATTTGACAAAATAATTGGAATTATGCAAGTTTATAGTAATTTTGACAAGCAAATATTATGAATAATAACCCAGACAACGAACATGCGATTGATATTGAACTAAGTGAAGAAATTGCAGAAGGTCAATATAGTAATTTAGCAATTATCACACATTCACAATCAGAATTTATCATTGATTTTGTGAGAATTTTGCCAGGTATTCCAAAAGGAAAAGTGAAAAGCAGAATTATAATGACCCCTCAACACGCCAAACGCCTTTTGTTTGCTTTGGGAGAAAACATGACCAAATTTGAATCTACTTTTGGGGATGTTGATATTGAGGCAGGTGGAGCAAATACTGGCTTTCCATTAAATTTTGGAGGAATGACTGGGCAGGCTTAATAGCCCAGTGTTTTTAACATACTTTTGTATGTTTGTTCTTTAGAGAACAAGCGTGTGCTGTAATCGCCATTTTCATCCAATGAGATAATTATGTGTTTGGGAGCTGGCGTTAAACAATGTTGTATGCCACCAAATCCGGCCAAACTTTCTTGATAAGCTCCACAATGAAAATAACCAATATAAAGTGGCTCGTCTGGATTAAAAACAGGCAGATAAATAGCATTAGAATGCTGTTCGCTATTATAATAATCATCACTATCGCAGGTTATTCCTCCTAAAAGAACTCGCTCATAGCTTTTGTCCCAATTATTTAGAGGAAACATCATAAACTTTTTATTTATAGCCCAAGAATCGGGCAAAGTTGTCATAAAACTACTGTCTATCATGTTCCATTTTTCACGGTCGTTTTGCACTTTTTGATATTCAATTTTAAAAATTGCACCGCCACTCTCTCCTACCGTAAATGAACCAAACTCTGTGAAAATATCAGGTTCTGGAACGCCTTGGCTGTCGCAAACCATTTTTACTTGGGCAACAATCTCAGAAGCCATGTATTCATAATCGAAAGAAAATGTCAATGAATTTTTTATAGGAAATCCGCCACCAATGTTTAAACTATCCAATTCGGGACAAATTTTCTTTAGTTCGCAATATACACTCAAGCATTTGTGCAATTCGTTCCAATAATAAGCATCATCTTCAATCCCTGTATTTATGAAAAAATGCAACATTTTTAGTTTCATTTTAGGATTAGATTTGATTTTGTTTTTATAAAAAGGT
>JBDNIM010000074.1:0-4065 GCA_041688295.1 Bacteroidia bacterium | reverse complement strand
CCATTTGGTCGCCATCAAAATCCGCATTAAAACCAGTACAAGTTAAAGGGTGCAATTGAATTGCTTTTCCTTCAATTAGTTTAGGTTGAAATGCTTGAATACCCAATCAGTGCAATGTTGGAGCTCTGTTTAAAAGAACAGGATGTCCTTTCAAAATATTCTCTAAAATTTCCCAAATAACAGGTTCTTTTTTGTCAACTATCTTTTTAGCAGACTTCACAGTTTTAACAATTCCTCTTTCAATCAGTTTTCTGATAATAAAAGGTTTGAATAATTCTGCTGCCATTCCTTTTGGCAAACCACATTCACTTAATTTTAATTTTGGACCAACAACAATTACCGAACGACCAGAATAATCGACCCTTTTACCCAATAAATTTAAACGGAAACGACCTTGTTTACCTTTAAGCATATCGCTCAAAGATTTTAACGGACGGTTACCATCTGATTTTACAGCGCTCGATCTTCTCGTGTTATCCAACAATGAGTCAACGGACTCTTGAAGCATCCTTTTTTCGTTTCTTAGAATTACCTCAGGTGCTTTTATCTCAACCAATCTTTTCAAACGGTTGTTTCTGATAATTACCCTTCTATAAAGGTCATTCAAATCCGAAGTTGCAAATCTACCACCCTCTAAAGGCACAAGTGGGCGCAACTCTGGTGGAATAACTGGCAACATTTTCAATACCATCCATTCTGGACGGTTCACATGGTTATCTCTATTTGCAGAACGGAAACTTTCAATAACCTTCAATCGCTTTAAAGCCTCTGCTTTTCTTTGTTGAGAAGTTTCGTTTGCTGCTTGGTGTCTTAAGCTGTAGCTTAAACCATCTAAATCTATTGTTGACAATAGTTCCCATAAGGCTTCAGCACCCATTTTAGCAACAAATTTGTTTGGGTCTTTATCATCCAAGTATTGGTTTTCTTTTGGCAATTTCTCCAAAATCTCCACATACTCTTCTTCAGATAATAAATCTAGGTTACTAACGCCTTCATATTCACCTTTATTGATAACTACATATCTTTCGTAGTAAATTACAAGGTCTAGTTTTTTAGAACTTAAACCTAACAAATACCCAATTTTATTAGGCAATGAACGGAAATACCAAATATGAGCAACAGGCACCACCAAATTAATATGGCCCATGCGCTCTCTTCTAACTTTCTTTTCCGTAACCTCTACACCGCATCTATCGCAAACGATGCCTTTGTAACGAATACGCTTGTATTTTCCACAATGACATTCAAAATCTTTAGTTGGACCAAAAATTCTTTCACAAAACAAACCGCCCATTTCAGGCTTATAACTTCTGTAATTGATTGTCTCTGGTTTTAAAATTTCACCAAAAGATCTTTGTAAGATACTTTCTGGAGAAGCCAAACCAATTCTAATTTTTGTGAAATTACTTTTTAGTTTTTGATTCTTTTTTATTGTTGACATTCTTTATTCTTTTCTTTTTTTTAAAATAATGTTTCTCTGTTTAAATTGTCTATTTATTCCTCAAAATTCATTTCTATACCCAATCCTCTTAACTCGTGGATTAATACATTAAACGATTCTGGAATACCTATTTGAGTGATATTTTCACCTTTAACAATTGCTTCGTATGTTTTTGCTCTTCCCACAATATCATCCGACTTAATAGTTAAGATTTCTCTCAAGATATTGGCCGCACCAAATGCCTCCAATGCCCAAACCTCCATCTCTCCAAATCTTTGACCACCAAACTGAGCTTTACCACCCAAAGGCTGTTGTGTAATCATTGAATATGGCCCAATTGAACGGGCGTGCATCTTGTCATCCACCATGTGTCCAAGTTTCAACATATAAATAATTCCTACTGTAGTTGGTTGGTGGAATCTTTCGCCACTTAAACCATCATATAAATAAACTTGTCCATTTATTGGAAGACCTGCTTTTACAGAATATTCATTGATTTCATTAGGGGTTGCACCATCAAAAATCGGTGTTGCAAATTTTAATCCCAACTCTTTTCCTGCCCATCCCAAAACTGTTTCATAAATTTGACCCAAGTTCATCCTTGAAGGTACACCCAATGGATTTAAAACAATATCAACTGGCGTTCCATCTTCTAAGAAAGGCATGTCTTCTGCTCTAACAATTCTAGCAACAATACCTTTATTTCCATGTCGTCCGGCCATTTTATCACCCACTTTCAATTTTCTTTTTTGAGCAACATAAACTTTTGCAAGTTTCAAAATACCTGTTGGCAATTCATCTCCTACAGTTATGGCATAATACTCTCTTCTAAAAGCAGCATATTGTTCTGTAACCTGGGATTTAAAGTTTTTAAGTATTCTATAAACCAAATCATTTTTCTCGCTATCAGAAGACCAACTGCTAAAATTCACATTGTCATAATCTACACTGTATAAATTCTTTTGTGTAAATTTTGTGCCTTTTGGAATCATATCATCTCCATAAACAGCTTTAACGCCCGCAGAGGTTTTACCATTCAAAACCTTGAATAATTTTTGAACCAATACTTCTTTTATTTTCTCTTTACTTCTTTGATATTCTTGTTCGTTTTTAGCAAGTTTGGCTTTTTCTTCAGTTTTTGCGCCTTTTTCTTTTTTGCTTTTTGTGAAAAGTTTTTTATCAATAACAACACCTTCTGTAGATGGTGGTGCTTTTAAAGAAGCATCTTTAACATCACCTGCTTTATCACCAAAAATGGCTCTTAACAATTTCTCCTCTGGAGATGGTTCTGTTTCACCTTTAGGTGTGATTTTTCCAATAATGATATCACCTTCTTTTATTTCAGCTCCAACACGAATCAAACCATTTTCATCCAAATTTTTTGTAGCTTCTTCGCTCACATTTGGAATATCGTTGGTTAATTCTTCTTCGCCTCTTTTGGTGTCTCTAACCTCTAATTCAAATTCGTTGATATGGATAGATGTGTACCAATCATCACTTACTACTTTTTCTGAAATTACAATCGCATCCTCAAAGTTATATCCTTGCCAAGGCATAAAAGCAACTTTAAGATTTCTTCCAATTGCTAACTCCCCTGCTTGGGTCGCATAACCTTCACACATTACATCGCCTTTTAAAACTCTTTGACCTTTTTTAACAATAGGTTTTAAGTTTACACAAGTGCTTTGATTCGTTCTTAAAAACTTAGTAATTCTATAAGATTTAACATTATTAACAAAGTTAATCAACTCGTCCTCTTCATTAAAATCATATTTTACTCTGATTTCATTTGCATCAACATAATCAATAACACCATCATTTTCAGCAATAATTAATGCTCTTGAATCTCTTGCAACACGCCCTTCCAAACCGGTTCCAACAATTGGAGCTTCTGGTCTTAAAAGCGGCACTGCTTGTCTTTGCATATTTGATCCCATCAACGCTCTATTTGCATCGTCATGTTCCAAAAACGGAATTAAAGAGGCTGCAATTGAAACAATTTGATTTGGTGCAATATCCATGTAATGAAGTTTTTCTGCTTCTACAATTGGGAAATCACCTTCAAATCTTGCTTTTATATCTTGCGATTGAAATTCACCTTTTGAGCTAATATCCAAATTACATTGCGCTATTACATTGCCATCTTCTTCCTCGGCACTTAAATAAACAACGGGTTTATCAAACATAACTTTACCTTCTTCAACTTTCCAATATGGTGTTTCGATGAAACCCATGCCATTAATTTTTGCATGAACACAAAGCGAAGATATCAATCCAATATTTGGTCCCTCTGGCGTTTCAATAGTACATAAACGGCCATAGTGAGTATAGTGAACATCCCTTACCTCAAAACCAGCTCTTTCTCTGCTTAAACCACCTGGTCCAAGTGCAGACATTCTTCTTTTGTGAGTAATTTCCGCCAATGGATTTGTTTGATCCATGAACTGAGACAACTGATTAGTACCAAAAAACGAATTAATAACTGATGATAAAGAACGGGCATTAATCAAATCTGTAGGTGTAAAAACCTCATTGTCTCTAATGTTCATTTTTTCACGAATGGTTCTTGCCATACGTGCCAAACCAACACCAAACTGAGCATACAATTGCTCCCCCACTGTTCT